>JAUXTZ010000252.1 GCA_030681095.1 Burkholderiales bacterium | reverse complement strand
CATCGCCCGCTCAATTGAGCGGGCGCGGATTGAAACATCAAAACGGGCGGTCGAATTGCTTGGGAAGGTGAGCATCGCCCGCTCAATTGAGCGGGCGCGGATTGAAACAAAACGATTCGTGTTGCATGTGCAAGCATCAACAAGCATCGCCCGCTCAATTGAGCGGGCGCGGATTGAAACAATCAGCAGCGCTTGGAAGCCGACGAGCTTTACCGCATCGCCCGCTCAATTGAGCGGGCGCGGATTGAAACTGATCGGCGGATACAGCAAGCGCAAGCGGCGCTCACGCATCGCCCGCTCAATTGAGCGGGCGCGGATTGAAACACGCTGCTCGAAGGGAAGCTTTGACCGCCGGGCGCGGATAGAAACTGCTTGCCGGAGATACGACAGCGCTGCGCGGACTGCATCGCCCGCTCAATTGAGCGGGCGTGGATTGAAACGTTGGCCACGTCATCAAGCCATGACACCGCACCACGCATCGCTTACACATGCTCAGTACGAGAAGAAATCGCTGCAACCGAATGATCGTTTTTTGATCATCCGGTTGCAGCGATTTACGCGAAATTGGATATGCTTGTTCGTTCGCAGCGCGCATATCGTTGCGATGATCATCTCTGTTATTGGTTCTGTGCATCCACCGCTAAGCAGGCCGCGAGGCCTACCCAGCCCTTAAATCGCCAACCCTTGCTGCGCCAGAAATTTATGCAGCACATCGAGTCGAATCAAGGTGTCGTTCATTTCCAGCATGTCTTGTTTTGCCGTCGCTTTGATCGGCATGATCTCGGCGAGACGATAGCCGACCCATACGCCATCGTCGAAATCGAACGGCGGCTCGAATTTTTGTTCGCCCACATGCGCGACGATATGTTTCAACACGGACGCGCAAACCGCGTGTTCCGGTGGCAGTGGCGTGGCGGGTTCGAGCGGCAGTTTGATCGCTTGCGCCAGCAACAAACCATCTTCCTGCGCTTTGTAATCCAATACTTGAAAGCGCTGTACGCCGATCGCGCGCACATTCAACACCCCCAGTTGCGGCATATCCCAATTACCAATGCGCGCCAAGGTGCCGATGTTATGCGGCACGGCCGCCGCGCCTACCTCCGCGCCTTCCTTGATCAGGCACACGCCGAATAGGCTCTCGTCTTGCAGGCAGCGCTTCGTCATATCCATATAGCGCTGCTCGAAGATTTTCAGCGGCAGCACGCCGCCAGGGAAAAGCACGGTGCTGAGCGGGAATAGGGGGAGCTCGAACGGCTTCATCTCGCTAGCTGGGACGAGCAAGTCGGATAATCGGTTTTTCCACTTCTTTGGCAACATGTCAGGACTCTGATTCGCCCCACCGTGGCAGTAGTTGGTGGGGTACCGCAAGCTGGTCGAGTACGCGGGCGACAACAAAGTCCACGATATCTTGTACCGACTGCGGATGGTGATAAAAGCCGGGATTGGCCGGAAGGATAACGACACCCAGGCGCGCCAACTTGAGCATATTTTCCAGGTGAATCGCCGAAAATGGCGTTTCGCGTGGGACCAGGATTAGCTTGCGTCCTTCCTTGATTACGACGTCGGCGGCGCGTTCGATCAACTTATCGGCCAGGCCTGCCGCGATCGCTGCCAGCGTGCCCATAGTGCAGGGGCACACAACCATCGCATCCGGCGGGTTGGAGCCGGAGGCGATCGGCGCAAACCATTCCTCGCGCCCAAATACCTGGAGCTGATCGGCCTCGGGTTTGAAGTGTTGGATCAGGAAGGCTTGCAGCTCCTGGGCGCGTGCCGGCAAAGTGATATCCATCTCCTGCTTGGCCACGATGGCGGCGACTTGTGAAGCCGCCACATAGACCCGGCAACGCGCCGCGAGCAGACATTCGATCAAGCGCAGCGCATAAGGCATGCCGGATGCGCCGGTGATCGCGACGGTGATGGTTTTATTAAAGGGCATTGGAATCCATTTTAGGTGGCGTTTTCCCGCCATCAGTTTCTTTCACCGCTACAGCACATAAGGCTTGCTCGAACCAGTCACCCACCGTTTCGGGAATGATAGGCGCGCCCTCTTTTTCGCCTTCCGTCACGTACTCGATCACCGCGCCCTGCGCGTCGTGGTAGAGATAGCTCAAGAGTCGGAGCGTGTGCTCTTTGCAATCGATGCGCTCGCGCATCAATCCAGAGTGAGCGAGTTTTCCCTTCACCGTTTGTGGCTGCTTGAATTGCACTTTTTTCCAATAAGTGATTTCGCTGCCCTGCACCACCAGCTTGCTGCGGTCGTAGAAATACTGATCTTCGGTATTCGGCAGTTCAAGTTTGAGCCAATCCGCGGCAAAAGCGCAGGGGGCGGTAAATAGTAAAAGTAGGGCAAGGTGAACTTTGCCAAAGCCCGTCGTCCCCGCGAAGGCGGGGAACCAGTGCAAGCTTGATTCAGGACGGAGATTAACAGTCTGGATCCCCGCCTTCGCGGGGACGACGGCTATTAGGAATTTGCAGATGCTTCTTAGCGATCGGCGCATGCGAGCGGGGAAGATGTATCAGATAAACGCGTCAAGAGAAACGCCGCCGCCACGCCATTCACGGTGCCGAATAGTAAGGCCGCGCCGGCAAACAACGGCAGCAGATAAGCCACGCCCGCGTGCGGAATGAGCCAGAAATAGACGAGCGCGAGTTGGCCGCCGAGATGCGCGAAAGCGGCGCACACACTCTGCGTGACCGGCCCGAAAAAACGTGCGGGAAGCCGATGCGCGGCGGCGAGCGCGGCGAGGCTGGCGATCGCGCCGGCAAAGCTCAAGAAAAAAGTGGGCGAGAGAAAGGTGCCCATCAACAAGCTGCCTGCCACCACGCGCAACAAACCCACCCAGATCGCAGCCCGCAGCCCAAAGCGCGTCAGTACGGCCAGCGTGACGATATTCGCCAAACCCGGTTTCACGCCGGGGATGGGCGAGGGCAGCGCCGCTTCCGCCAGCGTGAGGCCGATCGCCGCCGCCGCAAGCTTGGCAATGCGGTGGTCGTCGGGGGTGGTGGGGAGATGTATTTTCATTTAATTAAATGGACAGGATTAACAGGATTTTTCAGGATTAACAGGATTAGTGCTAGTGAAACTTCCTGGCTCTTTTGAAAAGGGTGTTTCCTGTAAATCCTGTTAATCCTGTCCATTGCCTTAGTAGTTTAACGAATCGAATCGCCGCGCCGTGCCCACCAATTCCACGCTGATTTGATTTGGCAGGCACAAGGCCGCATCGCCTGCCCGCGAGAGCCAGCCTTGCTTCACGCAAAGCTGGCGTGGGCTTGGGTCGGCGGCGACGCGTGCCCGGCCAGGTTCAATCTCCACCAGGCTGGCGCCGAGCGGGCCGGGTACAACGATGCGCTGCGCCTGATCTAGCCGGGTTTCGCTGAAAAGCTGTCCCCCGGCGCGAATCACTACTTTTTGTGCTGCGCCGCCCTGCCAAAAAGTTGCGGCGAGCCAGGCGGTGAATAAGCCACCTAACAGTATTGCGAACCAATCACCGGCGCGAAAATAAATAAGGGGATTCACACCGACAACCCACGGTGCCGTACCAGCACTTGATAATCGCTACGAAATCGTTCCGCCAGTTGCTCGGCAAAATACACCGAGCGATGCTGCCCGCCGGTGCAGCCGATGGCGACGGTGAGATAAGCGCGATTGTCGCGGATAAAACAAGGCAGCCATTTTTCAACGTAATAACGGATATCCGCCAGCATGGCGATTGCGTCTTCCTGGCTTTCAATGAAATCCACCACCGCTTGGTCTTTGCCGGTGAAAGGCCGCAAGTTCGGGTCGTAGAAGGGGTTGGGTAGGCAGCGCACATCGAACACAAAATCCGCATCGAGCGGTAGGCCATGTTTGAAGCCGAACGATTCGAATAGCAGCGTGATGCGCGAACGGTCGAGGCCAAGAAAATCCTTGACCCAGCCGCGCAAGGCGTTGGGCGAAAGATCGCTGGTGTCCATGCGATGCCCGGTCTCGGCGATCTTGGCGAGCAGTTCGCGTTCCGTTTCGATGCTTTCGGAAATGGTTTGCTTGCCATCAGAGAGCGGATGCCGGCGCCGGGTTTCGCTATAGCGCTTGACCAGGGTATCGGTATTGGCTTCCAGGAACATGGCGCGCAGATCGATGCCTTGATGCTTGAGCGTGTTGATATGCTGCGGCAACTGGTTCAGCGTCTCGCCGCTGCGTGCATCGATGCTGACTGCAACCAGCGCGTTTCCTTCCTCCTGCAATAGTTCAATCAACTGCGGCAGCATTTCCACCGGCAAATTGTCCACGCAGTAATAGCCGTTGTCCTCCAGGACATTCAGCGCGATGCTTTTGCCGGAGCCGGAGAGCCCGGTGATGAGGATGACTTGCATAGACGATAGAGGTAAAGAGTCAGGAGTTAGTGTACATGAGGCGGATGGCTTGCGTCATCGCCTCACCCCCTACGAATCTGCGTCCTGCCGCGCCTTGAGATATTGTTCGTGGCGTTCGATGAATTGCTGCGTGCTGCTGATGCCGCGCAAATGCAAAATATGGCTGCGCACCGCGACTTCCACCAACACCGCGATATTGCGCCCGGCAGCGACCGGCAGCCGCGCTTTGGGAATATTCACCCCCAAGATTTCTTGCGTGTCTTGCTGCATTTGCAGGCGGTCGTAATTGGCCTTGGTGATATCGGCGGGTTTTTCCAGATGGATGATGAAGCGCAAGGTTTTTTTGGGTTTCACCGCCACCTCGCCGTATAAGGCGCGGATGTTGAGAATGCCCAAGCCGCGCACTTCGATGAAATCCTGCAGCAGCGATGGGCAGCGGCCCTCCAAGGTGTCGGGCGAGATTTCGTAGATTTCCACGATGTCGTCGGCCACCAGGCGATGGCCGCGTGTGATCAGTTCCAGCGCCAATTCGCTCTTGCCGATTGCCGCATCGCCGGTGATCAGTACGCCGATCCCCATCACCTCCATAAATACGCCGTGCAGCGTAGTGAATTCGGCCAGTGTCTTGGCCAAATAGTGCGCCAGCACTTGCATCAGCCGCGGGCTGGGCTGGGGCGAGGTAAAGAGCGCGGTCTCGGTGCGGTTCGCCGCGTCAAGCAACGCCTGCGGCATGACTTCGTTGTTGGCGATAATGACCGCGGCCAATTCGGTCGAATACAGATGGGTGATCGCTTGATGCAGGCCTTCCTCGTCCAGGCTGCGCAGATAATCCATCTCGGCTGCGCCCAGCACTTGCACCCGGTTCGGATGCACAAAATTGAGATGTCCGATCAGCGCCAGTGTGGGTTTCTGCACCGTCTCGCTGGTGAGCAGCTTGCTACCGCCGGTTGCGCCGGCGATCCACGCCAACTCCAGTTTTTGGCGGGTTTCATCGAATAGACGCTGAACGGTGATTTGCGGCATATTTAGGTTAACAATTGAAATGCTTCATCGGCGCTAGCCGTATGCAGCAGACGCTCGCGCAGCGTGCGATCGCCAAACAGTTGTGCGAGTTCGGAGAGAATTTGCAGATGCAGATCGGTGGCGTGCTCCGGCACCAGTAGCACGAATAATAAGCGTACCGGCTCATTATCCGGCGCGCCGAAGGGCACCGCGTCGCGGGTGCGGATGAAGACGCCGGCGGCCTGCTTGAGTTGTTTGATGCGGCCATGCGGAATCGCCACGCCTTGGCCGAGGCCGGTGGAGCCGAGCTTTTCGCGGGTGATGAGGCTTTTCTCAATGAGCTTGGGATCAAGTTGGAGCGCCGGCGCGATATGGATCGCGATTGCTTCGAACAGCGCATCCTTGCTGCCCGCATCCAGATCGAGCAGCACGTATTCCGGTTTCAACAAAGAAGTGATGAGGCTCATGAAAAAAGGCCGCGCAGTGGCAAAAAAGGCCGCCGTAGCGGCCCATTCTCTTTACTCGACGGCTTGATGCTTCAAAGCGTCGCGCCCATGCGCACCGTTCTTCTCTTTGTGCTTGAGCACTAGCCGGTCGAGCTTGTCGGCGAGCAGATCGATGGCGGCGTACATATCGCCATCCGTCGCTTCGGCGTGGATATCCTTGCCGCTGACGTGAATGTTGGCTTCGACTTTCTGCACCAGTTTTTCCACCGACATGATGACGTTGACTTCGATCACATGATCGAAGTGACGCGTTACGCGCTCCAGCTTGGCGCCCACATAGTCACGAATCGCGGGGGTGACTTCCAGATGATGGCCGGTGATATTGAGGTTCATGCTTTGACTCCTTCTCTCATAGGGACTTACGAAGATTGACCGGGGGAATTTGCAGCGCCTCCCGGTATTTGGCAATGGTGCGGCGCGCGACGATGATGCCTTGCTGCGACAGCACCTCCGCGATATGACTGTCGGATAGCGGCCGTTTAGTATTTTCCGCCGCGATCAGTTGCTTGATCAGCGCGCGGATGGCGGTGGCGGAGCAAGCGCCGCCGGTGTCGGTGGCGACATGGCTGCCGAAGAAATATTTCAATTCGTAAATGCCGCGCGGGGTGAACATATATTTTTGCGTGGTGACGCGCGACACAGTGGATTCGTGCAAGCCCACTTCCTCGGCGATTTCACGCAGCACCAGCGGCCGCATCGCCACATCGCCATGATCGAAAAAATGGCGCTGGCGTTCGACGATGGCTTGCGACACGCGCAGGATGGTGTCGAAGCGCTGTTGCACGTTCTTGATCAGCCAGCGCGCTTCCTGTAATTGTGTGGACAGTTCCTTGCCGGATGCATTGCGGTTGCGGCGCAAAATATCGGCATAGACTCGATTGATGCGCAAACGCGGCATGGCGTCGGTGTTGAGACGCGCCGTCCATTGCCCCTTCACCTTGCGCACTTCAACGTCGTGCACAATGTAGCGCGTATCGGTGGTGGCGTATTCGGCGCCGGGGCGCGGATTCAAGCTGACGATGAGTGCCTGCGCCTCGCGCAGTTGTGCATCATTGCAGCGCAACAGCCGTTTAAGATTGGTGAAATCGCGCGCGGCCATTACCGCCAGATGGTGGCGTGCGATCTCAATCGCGTGCGCGCGGCCGGGTGTTTCTTCCGGCAGACTTTCCAGTTGCAACACCAGACATTCGGACAGCGAACGCGCACCCACGCCCACCGGGTCCATATTGCGTAAGTGTTTGAGCGCCGTGTCGAGTTCCACCGGATCGACTTCCAATTCCAACGGCAATAGCGAGGCGAGTTCCGCAAAATCCTGATGCAGATAGCCAGCGTCATCGAGTGCGTCGATCAGCAGCATGACCATGCTTTTGTCGCGATCGGAGATATTGAGCAGATTCAACTGCCATAGCAAATGTTCGCGCAGCGTCTCGCTACAAGCGGCCATCTGCGGCCCATCCTGCTCTTCGTCGTCGCTATGGGTATAGCCGGCGGGCGCATCGTCCCACATCGAATCCGGGAATTCCATGGTGGATTCACCCGGCTCAGCCGACTCATTTGATGACTCGTTTCTGCTTTCAGGGGGGGATTCGACGGCGGATTCGCTGGTGGGCTCACTGGTCGAGGCTGCCCCGGCCTCGTCCGCTCCGTAATACATCTCGCCTTCCGCGGCATCAGTCCCCTCGACGCGCTCCAGCAAGGGATTTTCTTGCAGCATGGTTTCGAGCTCTTGATTCAGTTCAAGCGTCGACAATTGCAGCAGTCTGATCGATTGCTGCAACTGGGGCGTGAGGGTCAGCTGCTGAGAGAGCCTGAGCTGTAAGCTATGCTTCATTCTTTATGCGTTCTGGCCGGAAGCGCGGCCGCGCGGTGGGAAAAATTAAAGGCGGAAATGTTCGCCCAAATACACCCGTCTTACGTTTTCATTATAAACAATTTCATCCGGTTTGCCGCTTGCCAGTACCAGCCCTTCATTGATGATGTAGGCGCGGTCGCAAATCCCCAACGTTTCCCGCACGTTGTGGTCGGTGATTAATACCCCGATACCGCGCTCGGACAGGAAACGGATGATTTTTTGAATATCCAGCACAGCGATCGGATCAACCCCGGCGAAGGGTTCATCCAGCAGGATGAAACGCGGTTGGGTGGCCAAGGCGCGGGCGATTTCGACCCGGCGCCGCTCGCCGCCGGATAAGCTCATGGCTTGCGCGTCGCGCAGGTGCTCGATGTTGAGATCATGCAGCAGCTCAGTCAGTCGCTGCGCCACTTCGGCCGGCTGGATCGGCTGTAACTCTAGGATGGCCTGAATATTTTCGGCTACGGTGAGCTTGCGGAAAATCGAGGCCTCTTGCGGCAAATAGCTTAAGCCCAGGAGGGCGCGGCGGTGGATCGGCAGCGTACTCAGATCCTGGCCATCGAGCATGATGCGCCCGGCATCCAGCGAGGTGAGGCCGACCATCATGTAGAAACTGGTGGTTTTGCCCGCCCCGTTGGGGCCGAGCAAGCCGACGACATCACCGCTGTTAACCGTCAGTGAGACGTCTTTGACCACGACACGTGATTTATAGCGCTTGCGCAGGTTGAAAACTTCGAGCGTGCTCATTGATTGGAGAGGAGTGAGGAGTGAGGGGTTAGGAGTGAGGGAGCGGCGGTTTTGCAAATTGGCTTACTGCACCTGTTTCACACCCTCCGCCGGTTTAAGCGGTAGCCCACCGTCGGAGGGCGCCGCTGCCGCGCCGCGCCGTTTGGGTTGGATCACCGCGCGCACCCGGCCCTTTGGATTGTATTCGGTGGCCGCTTCCTTGCCGCCGAGGACGCGATAGGATTCGGTCTGGCCATCGTAAGCGATATAGCTGCCACGTACTTCGTCTTGGCCGCGCTTGATGCGTGCTTGAGTGAACATTTCAACCTTGTCGCGTTTGGCGTCGTAGTCCAAGCGCTGTGCCCAGCCTTCGGTCAGCTCATCCACGCCATCGCGCTTTTGTTTGAAATAGGTGGGGCTACCGTAAGCCGTGCTCTTGGAGAAGCCGTCGTCGTCTTGCGTCACCACCAATTTTTCAGCGGTAATCAGCAGCGTGCCCTGGGTGAGCCGGACATTGCCCTGGTACACGCTGACCTTGGTCTGATCGTTGACCTCGACCGTGTTTGATTCCAAATTCACCGGCTTGTCGCGATCCGCGCGTTCGGCCTGCACGGTGTGTGTGAATAAGGCCAGCATCGCGGCGACGATTGGGGCAATACTTCTAATGAGAACGGGGTTCATAACGCACCTTTACGCGCGACAACAGTTTGAATTGATGTTTTTTCTGGTCCAATTTTAAGCCAACCGCGGTAATAAAGGTATGCGCATCTTGAATCACCACGGGTTTGTCTGTCATGGCCAGCTCTTGCTCCGGCATGATGTGCAGATAGCTGGTATTCAGCGTGAGCTCAGATTGTGTGCCTCGCGCCTCGCGCACCAAGCGCACTTGATCATGCAAATAGGCATTATCGCCATCCTCGGAGACGAAGCCATGCTGTGAATACATGTGCATCGGCGCGGCATTGGGCGCGAAGCGCATGAAGTGCGGCCGCACCAAGTGGGTGGTCTGATCGTCGGGGTAATGCGTCATTTTGATCGCGGCCAGGGTGAGATGCGGCTGGCCTGTTGGGTCGAGCTTAATCGAACTAAAATTATCCACGATGTAGTCCGGGTCATGCCGGTTGCTGCCATCCAGCTTCGGCCCGGTCGGCTGCACCACGCGGTCAAGCCACAAGGTTACTGCGGCGAACAGCAGCAGGAAAATCAGCATGGCCCAAGCGGAAGGGTTTTTGGTCATGTTTGAAACACGTTTAGCCGCGAGATTTCGTTCATTTCAAATACGGCGCGAGTTGCGCATCCAGCGTGCCTTGGGTGCGCATGATCAGTTCGCAGACTTCGCGCGCCGCACCCTTGCCGCCAGGGTTTTGGGTTACATAGTGGGCATACTGCCGCACACTTTCCGGCGCCGCGGGCACGCAGATAGAGAAACCGCTGCGGCGCATCATCGGCAGATCGACCACATCGTCGCCCATGACGGCGATCTGTTCAGCGGTCCTGCCGAGCTTGGCGCTCAATTCCATGAAGGTTTCCAGCTTGTCTTCGGCGCCTTGGTACAAATAATCGATATTGAGATTTTTTGCACGCACGCGCATCAGGTTCGAGGTGCGGCCGGTGATGATGGCGATGTCGACGCCGCTCTTTTTCAGCATTTTGATGCCGTGGCCGTCGAGCGAATTAAAGGCTTTGAGCTCGCGGCCCTCGTCGTCCAGATACAGCGAGCCATCGGTCAATACCCCATCGACGTCAAAAATAATCAGTTTAATTTTCGCCGCGCGTGTAGTGATGTCGGCATCAGTCAGGGCTTGGGTAATCGGTGCGAATGGCGTCATGCTGCTTAAACCACCCCAGCCCGCATCAAATCGTGCATGCTCAGCGCGCCGGCCAGGCGACCGGTTTCATCCACCACCAGCAATGAATAGACTTTGCTGTCTTGCATGACCTTGACGGCTTCCGCCGCGAGTTTGTTGGAGCCGATGGTGCGTGGATTGGGCGTCATGACTTGAGTCACTGGGGTAGTACGGATGTCGATGCCGCGATCCAGGCTGCGCCGCAGATCGCCGTCGGTATAGACGCCGATGACGCGGTTTTGGGTGTCCAACACCGCGGTCATGCCCATGCCCTTCTGGGTCATTTCGAGCATCGCTTCCCGCACCAACGCGGTTTCCGCGACATGCGGCAGCGCTTCGCCTTGACGCATCACGTCGGTGATATGCACCAATAAACGTCGACCGAGCGAACCGCCAGGATGCGAGCGCGCGAAATCTTCCGGTCCGAAGCCGCGCGCATCCAGGAGCGAAACCGCGAGTGCGTCGCCCAGGGCCAACGTGGCGGTGGTGCTGGCGGTCGGCGCGAGATTGTGCGGGCAGGCTTCTTTTTCCACGCTGGTGTCGAGATGCACATCGGCTTCGCGCGCGAGCGAAGAATTCGGGTTACCGGTGAGCGAAATCAATTTTGCGCCGCTGCGTTTAAGGATGGGCACGATGGTCAGGAGCTCCGGGCTTTCGCCCGAATTAGAGAGCGCGATCACCACATCGTGCTGCGTAATCATGCCCAGGTCACCGTGACTGGCTTCGGCCGGATGCACGAAAAACGCCGGCGAGCCGGTGCTGGCCAAGGTGGAGGCGATTTTGCGCGCGATGTGCCCGGATTTGCCCATGCCACTGACCACGATGCGGCCCTGACAATGCAACATCAATTCCAGGGCGGCGAGAAAGTTTGCATCCACGCGCGCGATCAGCGCGTGCACGGCGGCGGCCTCGATCGCCAACACCTCGCGCGCGAGGTCGAGTGCTTTGTTGCCCAGGGCTTCGCTGATCACCGCGGCTGAGGTAGGTTTTGCTTGTGCATTCATGGGCGGGAAGTATAGCAGGAACGCCATATTTGAATGATTGGAACCACGTTGGCAGGCCGCGCGCTATCCCGCATACTTCAGGCCATGAATGCTTTAGCTTCAGTGTTGGTTTTACTCGGCAGCGCCGTCGCGGTGGTGGCGCTGTTTCGCATGCTCAAGCTGCCATCGTTGTTGGCTTACCTGTTTGTGGGTATCACGATTGGGCCGCATGGCCTCGGCTGGCTGCCGGATAGCGCGCAAACGCATGCCCTGGCAGAGTTCGGCGTGGTGTTTTTGATGTTTACCATCGGGCTCGAATTCAGCCTGGCGCAATTGAAAGCGATGCAGCGCTTGGTGTTCGGGCTGGGCGGGGCGCAAGTGGTGCTGACCACGCTGGTGGTGCTCGGCATAAGCTTATCCTGGGGCCTGGATTGGCGCGCCGGACTGGCCTTGGGCGGCATCATCGCCATGTCGTCTACCGCGATCGTGAGCAAGTTGTTGGCGGAGCGGGTGGAGCTGCATTCCAGCCACGGGCGCCAAACCATGGGCGTGCTGCTGTTCCAAGATTTGGCGGTAGTGCCGTTTTTGGTGCTGATTCCCGCCTTGGCCCGTGGTGGCGACGGCATGCTCGAAGCCTTGGCGTGGGCCGCGCTCAAAGCCGCGCTGGCGCTGGCGCTGATTTTATATTTCGGCCAAAAGCTGATGAGTCGCTGGTTTCATATGATTGCGCGGCACAAGATGAGCGAGCTGTTCATGCTCAATGTGCTGCTTATCACCTTGGGCTTGGCCTACTTCACACAGCAAGCGGAGTTATCGTTGGCGCTGGGCGCTTTTCTGGCGGGGGTGCTGATTTCCGAGACCGAGTACCGCTATCAAGTGGAAGCGGATATCCAACCTTTCCGCGATGTGCTGTTGGGCTTGTTTTTTATCACTGTCGGCATGCAGCTCGATTTCGGTGTACTCATGCATCAAGCGGCGTGGGTTGGGCTGCTGTTGTTGGGTTTGCTGGCGGGGAAAATGGTCCTGATTTTTTTAGTGGCGCGCGCCTTTCGCTGCAATACCGGCGACTCTTTGCGCACCGGGCTCACGCTGGCGCAAGGGGGCGAATTTGGTTTCGTGCTGTTGGCGCAGGCGGGCGCTATTTCCACCTTGCCGCTGGTACTGCTGCAAGTCGTACTTGGCGCCATGGTGCTGTCCATGGCCTTAACCCCTCTAATCATTCATTACCGCGAAGCGATCGTGAAAAAATT
>JAUXTZ010000243.1 GCA_030681095.1 Burkholderiales bacterium | reverse complement strand
CTACATGAACTTGGATTTGCAATTTTATGCGCTAGTTAAGTGCAAGGATGCTGATTGACGCACCACAATCGTGCTGGTTTAAAGGATATAAAATGACCCACCATGAGCTAGCGAGTTGGTACGAAGAAAAACAATCGAGTTATTTGTATCGCCTCGTATCCGATGCCGAATCGGGCACGCCGCGCCAAATGTTGTTTTTGGAATTGGCGCGCGCCGCCGACAAGCAAGCGGAGTTGTGGGTAGCGGAAATGAAAAAAACCGGCATCGCGCTGCCTGGCCCTTACACGCCAGATCGGCGTACACGCGTGGTCGGTCGCTTGGTGCAATGGCTCGGCCCGCGCCGCATGCGCCCAGTGCTGGCAGCAATGAAAGTGCGCGGCATGTCGCTCTATACCAAGGCGGCGGTGGGGCATGCCATCCCCACAAAATTATCCGAAGTCGGACGACGGCATCAGAATGTCGGTGCGAGCGGTACGCTGCGTGCCGCCGTGTTCGGCGTGAATGATGGCTTGGTGTCGAATGCCAGTCTGATTCTGGGCGTGGCGGGGGCCACCGGCGAATCCAGCATGATTTTGCTCTCCGGTGTGGCCGGCTTGCTCGCCGGGGCTTTTTCCATGGCCGCTGGCGAATATATTTCCATGCGCTCGCAGCGCGAGATGTTCGAATACCAGATCGGCATGGAACGCGCGGAGCTGGAACAATATCCCCAAGAAGAAGCCGCTGAATTGGCGCTGATTTTCGCCGCGAAGGGGATGGGTAAAGAGGAAGCGCGCCAACTCGCGGACAAACTCATCGCCGACCCCGACCACGCGCTGGACACATTGGCGCGCGAAGAGTTGGGGCTGAACCCGGACGAACTCGGCTCGCCTTGGGGCGCCGCGCTGTCGTCGTTCGGGGCATTCGCGGCCGGCGCGATTATTCCCTTACTCCCCTATTTGTTTATGTCCGGAAACAATGCGCTGTTCGCCTGTATCGGCATGACGGCCACCGCCTTATTCGCAGTGGGCGCAGCGCTTTCGCTGTTCACAGGGCGCAACGCCTGGCTGGGCGCGCTGCGCATGCTCGCTATCGGCAGCGCGGCAGGGGCGGGAACGTTTATTATTGGGAAGGCGTTGGGGGTGACGCTGGGGTAACTGGCGGACGGCGCCTAGGGCCGCACATCGTGCTAGCTATCCGGCCCGGCGGTGTTGAGCGGGTTAGGCGCTCGGTGGGTGAGAAACCAGAATGCATAGCCGGACGCAGCACCAAATGCAGTGAAAATGAGAACTGCGCCAACAAATCCAAGGGGATCGCTCGATGCGAAGACACAAGCAAACACGACGCCGATGAGAAAACCGATGCCGGATGCTCCGAACAGAAGCACCGAGCGAGATAACCATCCAAAGTAGCGAAACACAAGAAATGTAGGAATTCCAAGAATGACTGACGCACCGTAGGCAACCGGCAAGGCGAACATAAGCCAAATTGGGAATGAATAAACCACAGCCGGCAACAACTCAAACCCGCCCGTAACGAGACCAAGAATAGAGGTGGTGGTGGCAAAGAGTACCGATGGTACTAGTGGAACGAGAAGGAATGCTGTGGCATGGTTCATTGGGTTGGCCCTAACATCATCCTCAACACTGCTCCCACGGCAACCCATCAAAGCGCCAACCGCTCACCGTGCCGCGCTTGTGCTCATCGTCCAATTCGCCTTCGAAGCCGTGCAGCACATTACAGACATGGGTAAAGCCCGCCTCTTCTAGCGCCTTGCCCGCTTCGCGCGAGCGGTTGCCGCTGCGGCAGATCAAGATCACCGGCCGGTCGTGCGACGCGGCCATGCGCACTTGGCCGACGAAGTGCGGATTTAAATCCCAGTCGACGCCGTCGTACCAAGGGATGATGATCGCGCCGACCGGGTGGCCGACAAATAGGAATTCGAACTCCGAGCGGCAATCAACCAGCACCGCATCTTTATGCGTATTGAGGAAGTCGTAAGCTTCTATGGGCGTAAGGTGTTTCATGCGCCTAAGTATAGGCGAAATGCAGAAGAAACGGATTGAGCGTTCTGCCAGATTTTCCCAACCTCGGAGAATAATGAAGGCGCATTCATTCAGCAGTTCATGCGCGTCAGGCCGTTAAACGGGAACCGGCGATTTAAATCGCCGGTTCCCATGCGTCGCGTAGTTTGCAATGTAGATTATCGATTTCTCGCTGAACTTATCCCTACCAGCAGGTGGTTATAAAATCGATATCGGTATTTTCAAATAATTGGAGCGTGTTAGAAGCGGGCGTAAATCCGCATCCTGTTCCCTTGCTGGGCGTGGCGGTATACGTCCCCGTTGCTAGCGACAAGAACTGGAAATTGCCAATCGCATCGGTGAGCGTATTCGCGGTGCAGCCGTTCGGGCCGGTCAAGGAAAGGGTGACGCCTGCTAACCCGCCGCCATCGTTCTCCACCTTGCCGCGCAGTGCGTTGCTGCCGCTGCCGATACAGCTTCCTATCGCGTCAGGCACGTTAAAGGTTGCTGTGCAGTTGCGATTGCCGCTCATGGTGACTGCGCCATCACCACAATCGGCATCACCACTCCAGCCCGCAAACACAGAACCGCTTGTTGCGATAGCGGTCAGTGTTACCACGGTGCCATCGTTGTATGGCTCGGTACAGTCGGCGCCGCAGTTCACGCCTGAAGGAGAGCTCGATACTGTGCCGCTACCTGTACCTGCCTTGCTGATATTGAGCGCGTAAACGGGGATGGTTACAAAGGTCGCCGTGCAGTTGCGATTGCCGCTCATGGTGACCGAGCCATCGCCACAATCGGCATCACCACTCCAGCCCGCAAACGCAGAACCGCTCGTTGCGATGGCGGTCAGTGTCACTACGGTGCCATTGTTGTATGGCTCGGTACAGTCGGCACCGCAGTTCACGCCTGAAGGAAAACTCGACACTGTGCCGCTACCCGTACCTGCCTTACTGATATTAAGCGCGTAAACCACGGGGATGGTTACGGTGGTCGCAACCGTTGCGCTATTGTTGGCTGGGGTGGGGTCTGAGGCAACTGGGCTCACTGAGACCGTGTTGCTCACCGCGCCTGCGGCATTCGGCGTGACGACAATGGTGACTGTTGCGCCGCTCCCAGCCGCCAGCGTCCCTAATGTGCAGGTGATCGTGGCAGCGAGGGAGCAGCTACCTTGGCTGGCCTGCGCCGAATACAGGCTGACGCCAACGGGCAATGGGTCAGTTAAAGTCACATTCCCCACGCCCGCATTGCCGATATTCATCACGGAAATTACGTAAGTCAGCAGCGTTCCCGGATAAACCGGATCAGGGCTAGCGTAGAGGGATGCAACTAGGTCTGCCGCAAACAGTGGCGGTGGCGAGTTGCCATCAGACGCGCTCGCGGTATAAATTGCCACGAAGGCATCGCTGATGCCGTAGGCTTTATTCAAGAAATTTTGGTACGGCTTGGCCAAGGGAAAATCGTTCGATTGCGTCGAACCTGCGATATAGGCTTGGTTGCCCGTGCTATCCAGCGCCACGCCATAACTCGCATCATTTGCCGTGCCAAATGCACCAAGTTTCCCGCCTAGATAGGTCGAGTACACTACGCTGGCGCCACTGGCATCCAGCTTGGTTAAAAACGCATCGATTCCCCCTGCGTTAGTACTTTGCACCGCGTTATACACGGGAAAATTGGTCGAGTCGGTATAACCGGAAACATGCGCCCTGCCCGCCGCATCTACCGCAATACCCTTGGGTACATCGTTGCCGCTCCCGCCCAGATAAGTCGAGAATAAAAGTTGGCTGCCGTCGGCGCTTAAATGACTGATGAAACCGTCATTCGTTCCCCCGGCATAAGCCGACTGGAACGGCGTGACGAGCGGGAAGTTGGGCGAATTGGTCTCTCCGGTGATGTAAACCGTTCCCGCTGCGTCGACTGCAATGGATTCTGGCTTGTCGTTCAGAGCACCACCCAAAAAGGTTGAGTAGATAATTTGACCAATCGGGTCGAACTTGGTGATGAAGCCATCGAAATATCCATTGTTATACGTAGGTTGATAAACACCGGGCGTGATCGGAAAATCCTTGGTACTGGTCTGGCCGGTTACGTATACGTTGTCATTGCCATCGACAGTGACGCCCCAGCCATAGGTATATGGGTAGTACGCGTATGTCGTGCTGCCATACAGTGCGCCCCCCAAATAGGTAGAGAAAATCAAACCGCTGCCTTCGGCATTGAGCTTGGTGACAAAGGCATCCGTATACCCTTTGCGGCTCGACTGCACCGCATTCACCAAAGGGAAATCTGTAGAAGCGGTCCAACCCGTCACGGTGGCGTTACCCGCCGCATCGACCGCAATCGCATCGGCGATATCGTGATTGTTCCCACCGAGAAAGGTCGAATACACCAAACCGCCTGTGGGTGAGAGTTTGGTCACGAAACTATCGGTTCGATCATTATTGGCGTTGGGTGGCTCGTCGCATTGCCCGTTTGTGCCGCAGGTGGTGTCATAGGCGCCTGGCGTCACCGGAAAATCGGGTGAGCTGGTTTTACCTGTGATGTAAGCATTCCCCGCAGTGTCCACCGCAATGCCGAAGGCGTAGTCGTAGCCCCAGACCGCGAAATACAAGCGGTTGTATTTCACGCGCTTGTACTTACCGCCTAGGTAAGTCGAGTAAATAATTTGTTGCCCAGTCGGGTCGAGCTTCACGACCACCGCGTCGATCCACCCTTGAAAACTGCCTTGCACTGAATTAGCGGTGGGGAAATCCGTTGAGCCGGTCCAACCAGCCAGCAAGATATTGCCTTCACCGTCTACGGCTACCCCACCTTCGAAGCCTTCATCCCCGCTCCCGCCAAAATAGGATGAGTAGCTCAATACTGGGTCGATCACCAACGGTAAGCTGCGATCATACTGGCCGAGATTAAAACTCACTCGTACGGCGCTTGTCTGCCTGGTCTGCTTTGCCAAGCGATAACCGCCTTCAACTGCAACGCGCTTGCCTGTTGCGTCGATCTGATAAATCACAGGCGCATGCTGCACAATCTCACCTTTTTTCAAGGTTAAATGCAGCGCGCCTGCTTCATCCAGCACAGCTGATTTTGCCCCTTGAAACTCAAGTTGAATCGCTGAAGGGTCTGCGCCTGCCGCCACTTGAAAGTCATATTCCAGTTGCCGGCCCGTGCCGTAAAACACGGCCGCCACGCCAGGATATAACTCGGTATATTTCACTTGCGCGTAATTTGGCACATCCCTACGCCACTGCGGCCCATGCTTGCCATGATAATAATTACTGACACTGGGCAGCATTTGCTGCGGTTCAGGGGTAACACTTTGGCTATGGCGAAAGCGCATCGTGACTTGATCAAACGCCGCGCTTTGCGTTGGGTTGTTTTGCAACCACATTTGCGCGCCCTGTTTGCTCAGCTGTAAGGCATAACCCTGGCTACGCGCCACATAACGGCCCGCATCTGTGGCGCTGGGCTCGAACGCCAGCGGCAAATTGGCGAATTGCGCTTTAGGTGGCGACGCGCCAACTAACGCGTGTGACGTGCCCGCCAATGAAGAAAAAACTAATGCTGCTAAGTAAAAGAAAATTCGTATCCGATTTACGTTCAGTGTTTTCATGGCTCCCCCCATATCTGCCCCAATTTCCGGGACGAGTTATCTTCATAGCACCTCAAATCCAATGCTGAGCATTAAATATGCTTAATGACTATAAACTCACTGATGGCTTTTAGAATAAGCGCCATCTACATGATAATTAAAGAAGAAGAAGCCTTTTAGCAAGCCAGTGTGGCTATCTGTTGTGCTATTATTAGCGGCCTTTTTCACTCGATTTTTCCTGATTTTTCATGCGCCGCGACTGCACCGAACAGCTAAACCATTTGCTCCAACAACGCATCCTGATTTTGGATGGCGCGATGGGCACGATGATCCAACGCTATAAGTTGTCGGAGGCGGATTATCGCGGCGCGCGTTTCAAGGATTGGGCCTCCGACCTCAAGGGCAACAATGATCTGTTAACCCTGACCCAGCCGAAAATCATCCGCGACATCCACGCTGCTTATCTGGACGCGGGCGCGGATATTTTGGAGACCAATACTTTCAACGCCACTTCCATTGCCATGGCGGATTACCAGATGGAAGCGTTGGTGTATGAGTTGAACTTGGAAGCAGCCAAGCTCGCACGCGGGGTGGCGGATGAATTCGAGGCGAAGAATCCGAACAAGCCACGCTTTGTCGCGGGCGTACTCGGGCCGACCAATCGCACCGCCAGCATTTCGCCGCAGGTGAATGACCCCAGTTATCGCAATACCAGTTTCGATCAGTTAGTGACGGCCTACACCGAGGCCATCAACGGCCTGGTGGATGGCGGCGCAGATATCCTCATGGTCGAAACCATCTTCGATACGCTCAATGCCAAGGCCGCGCTGTTTGCCATTGAGCGTTATTTCGATACCCACGGCTTTCGACTGCCGATCATGATTTCCGGCACCATTACCGATGCTTCGGGGCGCACGCTTTCGGGCCAAACCGGCGAGGCGTTTTGGAATGCACTGTCGCATGTGCGTCCGCTGTCCTTTGGCCTGAACTGCGCGCTGGGCGCGAATGAGTTGCGCCAATATGTAGAGGAACTATCGAACAAGGCGGATGTGTTTATCTCCGCCCACCCCAACGCCGGGCTGCCGAATCAATTCGGCGAGTACGACGAAACGCCCGAAGCCATGGCGGCGGAAATCGGCACTTGGGCCGCCGCGGGTTATCTGAACATTATCGGCGGTTGCTGTGGCACCAGCCCGGCGCATATTCAAGCGATAGCCGATGCGGTGCAACCTTACCCGCCGCGCCAAATTCCTCAAATCGAACCGCAGATGCGGCTGTCGGGTTTGGAGCCGTTCAACATCGGCAAAAATTCGCTATTCGTGAACGTCGGCGAGCGCACCAATGTCACCGGCTCCAAGCTATTCGCACGCCTGATTTTGAACGAGGAATACGACCAGGCGCTGGCGGTGGCGCGCACCCAGGTTGAAGCCGGGGCGCAGATCATCGACATCAATATGGACGAGGCGATGTTGGATTCGGAAGCAGCGATGGTGAAGTTCCTGAACCTGATCGCTTCCGAACCGGATATTTCCAAAGTGCCGGTAATGATCGATTCGAGCAAGTGGTCGGTGATCGAAGCCGGCCTGAAATGCATCCAAGGCAAGGGTATCGTCAATTCGATTTCGATGAAGGAAGGCGAAGCCGAATTTATCGAGCGCGCCAAGCTGTGCCGGCGCTATGGCGCGGCCGCAGTGGTGATGGCCTTTGACGAAACCGGCCAGGCCGACACCTATCAACGCAAAATCGATATTTGCGCGCGCTCGTACAAACTACTCACCGAGCAAGTGGGCTTTCCGCCGGAAGACATTATTTTCGATCCGAATATTTTCGCGGTCGCCACCGGCATCGAAGAGCACAACAACTACGCGGTGGATTTCATCGAGGCCACGCGCTGGATCAAACAAAACCTGCCCTATGCCAAGGTGAGCGGCGGCGTGTCCAACGTCTCGTTCTCGTTCCGCGGCAACGACCCGGTGCGCGAGGCGATCCATACCGCGTTTCTGTATCACGCGATTGCGGCCGGCATGGACATGGGCATCGTCAACGCCGGACAGTTGGGCGTATACGCAGAAATCCCCAAGGATTTGCTGGAGCGGGTCGAGGATGTGTTGTTGAATCGCCGCCCCGATTCCACCGAGCGTTTGGTGGAATTCGCCGGTCGCTTCAAAGGCCAGACCAAAGAGCAGGTCGAGGATTTATCCTGGCGCGACGCCCCGGTCGCCGAGCGGCTAAGCCACGCGCTGGTAAAGGGCATTACTACCTACATCATCGAAGACACGGAAGCAGCGCGGCTATCCGTCGCGCGCCCGATTCTCGTGATCGAAGGCCCGCTGATGGACGGCATGAACGTGGTGGGCGATTTGTTCGGCGCGGGCAAGATGTTTTTGCCGCAAGTGGTGAAATCGGCGCGCGTGATGAAGCAAGCCGTGGCGCACCTGGTGCCCTATATCGAAGAAGAAAAAGCTCGCAGCGGCGAGGCGATCCAAGCCAAGGGCAAGATCATCATGGCCACGGTGAAGGGCGATGTGCACGACATCGGCAAAAACATCGTCGGCGTGGTGTTGCAGTGCAACAACTACGACGTGGTTGATCTGGGCGTGATGGTGCCTGCCGCCAAAATTTTGCAAACCGCGATCGATGAGAAGGCCGACATCATCGGCCTCTCCGGCCTGATCACGCCCTCGCTGGAAGAAATGGCGCATGTGGCGAAAGAGATGGAGCGCCTAGGCTTCAAGATTCCGCTCATGATCGGCGGCGCTACCACGTCGCTCGCCCATACCTCGGTCAAAATCGAGCCCAACTACAGCGGCCCCACGGTGCATGTGAAAGATGCTTCGCGCGCGGTCGGCGTGTGCACCCAATTACTCTCGCCGGAATTGCGCGACGAATATGCGCGCAAGGTGCGCGAGGACTATGCCCAGGTGCGCGAGCGCCACAAAAACAAGCAATCCAACATCAAGCAACTGACTTTGAGCCAAGCGCGCGCCAATGCGCTGAAGACCGACTGGGCGGCTTACACTCCGCCCAAACCGAATTTCTTGGGCGTGAAAGCCTTGACTGAATATCCCTTGGATGAGATTGCCAAGCGCATCGACTGGACGCCCTTCTTCGCGGCCTGGGAATTGCACGGCAAGTTCCCGAAAATTCTGGAAGATGAAGTGGTCGGCGTCGAAGCGAGCAAGTTATATCAGGATGCCCAAGGCATGCTGGCCGGCATCATCGCGCAGAAGTGGCTCACGGCCAATGGCGTGATCGGCCTGTTCCCCGCGAATAGCGTGGGCGACGATATCGAAATCTATACCGACGAAACGCGCAGCCAAATCGCGATGACCTATCACAGCTTGCGCCAACAAGCAGAAAAGCCGCCCGGTCGCCCCAATCTTGCGCTGGCTGATTTCATCGCACCCAAGAGTTCAGGTATGAAAGAC
>JAUXTZ010000235.1 GCA_030681095.1 Burkholderiales bacterium | reverse complement strand
CGTGAGGTGATGTGGCAATTCACTTTGATGTTGCCTCTGCGGCTGCTCACCTCGACCCAGCCTTCTTCTTGTAGCGATAATTTCTCAGCATCCTCCGGGTTGATCTCAATCCGCTCGTGCGAATACAGCCCTATCAAGCCTTCCGTCTTGCGCGTCATCGCGCCGTTGCAGTAATGCTCCAAGCGACGCCCGGTGGTCAAGAGGTAGGGGTAGGTGGCGTCAACTGATTCTTCTGGCGGTTCAAAATGCAGTGCGTGGAAAACGCCCTTGCCGTGGGTGAATGTATTTTCATGCAAGGTGCGTTGCCCCATGTCATCTTGGGTCGGGCAGGGCCAGACCAGTTGTTCGCCGGCGGTCAGGCGCGCATAGCGCACACCGTACAAAATCGGCGACAGCTCGGCCAGCTCCTCCCACACTTGCGCCGGGCCGTCATAGTGCATCGCATAGCCCATGCGGCCGGCAAGATCGCAGATGATGTCCATATCGGTGCGGCACTCGCCCGGTGCTGCCAATACCGGTTTGAAATGTTGAATCCGTCGATCGGTATTGGTGAAGGTGCCTTCTTTTTCCAGGGCGCATGCGGCGGGCAAGATCACATGCGCGAAGGAAGCTGTGCGCGTGAAAAACAATTCCTGAACCACCAGGCAATCGAGATTGTCCATGGCCTGCTCGACCAGGTGTGTATCCGGATCGGTTTGCACCGGGTCTTCCGCAATCAGATAGAGGCCTTTGACTTGGCCGCTCTTCGCGCCATGAATCATCTGGCAACTTTTCAGGCCGGTGCTGGTGGGCAGCGCAACCTGCCAGCGCTGTGAAAATTTGGCGATGACGGCGGGGTCATCAAGCTGCTGATAGCCAGGCAACACATTAGGCAGCGCGCCCACATCGCAAGCGCCTTGCACATTGTTCTGCCCGCGCAGGGGGCAGACCCCTGCATGTTTGCGGCCGATGTGGCCAGTTGCCAGGGCGAGATTGGCGATAGCCATCACATTGCTGCTGCCGTGAATGTGCTGGGTGATGCCCAGCCCATAGATGATCATGCTATTTTTTGCACCCGCATACAGCCGCGCCGCTTGGCGGATATCCTCTGCGGCTACGCCGGTGATCGTCTGCACTCGATCCAGATCGTAGTGATCTATCACGATTTTTCGGGCCGCTTCAAAGCCGCTGGTGCGCGCGGATATAAACGCCTCGTTGATTAGATTTTCTTCAATCAACACGCGCAATATGCCGTTGAGCAAGGCGATGTTGGTGCCTGCCCGCAGTTGCAAATGCTGATCCGCAATCTGCGTGAGCCAGATGTTGCGCGGATCGATCACTACCAGCTTGGCGTGCTTGTGCAGTACCGCATGCTTGATTTTATGGCCGATCACCGGATGCGCTTCGGTGGGATTGGCGCCGATGAGCAGGATGCAATCTGCATCCTCAATCTCATCCAGCGAATTGGTCGCCGCGCCGCTGCCGAAGGCGGCCGTCAGCCCCACCACCGAGGGGGCATGGCAAATGCGCGCGCAGTTGTCGATGTTGTTGGTATTGAACACTGCACGCGCGAGTTTTTGTGCCAGATAATTTTCTTCATTGGTGGCGCGGGCAGAGCTCAGCACCGCAAGTTTGTCGCCACCATCGTTATCGCGAATTTGTTTGAACTCGCGCGCCACATAATCCAGCGCCTCATCCCAGCTCGCTGCGCGGAAGCAATCCAATGTTCGTCCCTGCCGCTCGCGGATCAAGGGCTGGGTAATGCGATCCGGGTGGCTGACGAAATCCAAGCCGAAGCGTCCCTTCACGCACAACTGTCCCTGGTTTACGCTGTCCTGCGCAAAGTCCGGGTGCGCCCCCAGCGGCACGCCGTCCTTCACTTGCACTTGCAAAGCGCAACCGGTGCCGCAATAGGTGCAGATCGAGGGTGCTTGATAATCCGCCGGGCCGTGGGTGACGCTCCATTTCTCCACCAAGGCGCCGGTCGGACAATGATCGACGCAACCGCCGCAATGGTCGCACTGACCCTCAGCCAAGGGTATCCCCATGGCAAACGATAATTGGCGCGAACCGCCCATATCCAGGATTTCACTCGGATGAAAACCATGCAGATATTCGCAATAGCGAAAACAACGATTGCACTGGATGCAGCGCTCAGGCGAGATCGCCAGCAGGGGATCGTGGTGGGTGAGGTAATGCACTTCTTGAGTTTTGATATCGGCCATGGACAAACCCGCCGCTTCGGCCATGCTGCATAGGGTGGCGTAATGCGCTTGGGCCGGATCATTGGGGCCAACTGTGCCGAAATTTTGCAGCACCATTCCCAAAATCTGGCGCTGATTTTCCCGCACCTTGTCGGTGGTGGTATGCACCTGCATGGCGTCGTGCACGGTGGTCGTGCAGGACGAGACCAAGCCATGCATGCCGTCAATTTCCACACAACACAAACGGCACACGCCTTCGGGCGTGAGCAGAGGGTCGAAGCACAGCGTGGGGATGTCGATGCCGAGTTGTTGCGCCGCCTGCAGAATGGAGGCGCCGGCGGGCACGGAAATGCTTGCGCCGTCTATGCTGACCTGGCACTTTGTTTGGCTCATGTGGCGCTCTCACAAACTGCGCATCCACCATGCATATGCCGGTTAAAGTCGGCGGGAAAAGCCTGCATCAAAGCCGGTGCCATGGCCGTGCCGGATGAACACAGCCCGCACTTGCTGCTATTCAGCAACAGCGTATGCAGTTCGCCATAGCGTTGCTGCACCGGCGCCAAGCTTGGCTGGTGTTCGAGATTGTCCATCAGCGATTTGGCTTGCTTCATGGATTCGCGCCCCGGCAAGCATTGGCCGCAGTGCTCAGTGAAAAAGAAATCGGTGACATGCCGCGCCAGATCGGCGGCGCAGCGCGTGTCGTTGAAAACGACAATCGTGCCGTTGCCGCAACCGTTTTGCACCGTGAGCGGTTTATCCAGATCATCCGGCAGAAACAAACTCCCGGAAGGGCCGCTGACCATGGCGCCCTTGAAGGTGCCGATGGTGCCGCCGGCCCACGTAATCAAATCACGCAAACTGGCATCCATGGCAGCTTCAATCACGCCCGGATTTTTAATATCGCCGCTCAGGCTAAACAGCTTGGGCCCATGGCTGCTCACCGGCCCCAAAGCAGTAAACCACTGGCTGCCTTTTTCCAGGATCAGCGCGACGCAACTGAGGGTTTCAATATTGTTGATAATCGTGGGCTTGTGCCACAAGCCTTGTTCAGTGGGGTAAGGCGGGCGGCTCGATGGTTCGGCGCGCTTACCTTCCAGCGCGCGGAACAAGGCGGTTTCCTCGCCGGAGATATAACGCACTGGGCCGCGCCGCACCTGGATATCGAAATCGAATTGCCGCTTGAGAATGTTGCTGCCCAAGCGATGATCTTCGCGCAGCCAAGCTAGCAAGGTTTGCAGCGTTTGCTCAATCTGCCGGTAGCTGTGATTCAAGTAGATGTAGCCCGCATGCGCTCGCACCGTATAGGCCGCAATAATCATCGCCTCGATCACTGCCAGCGGATTCCGCTCCAGCAGGACGCGATCCTTGAAGGTGCCTGGCTCGCCTTCCTCGCCATTGGCGATCACATAGCGCACCGAGGCGGGTTGCTGCAACACGCATTCCCACTTCCGGCCGAGCGGGTAGGCCGCGCCCCCGCGCCCGCGCAAGCCGGATGCCTTGAGTTCGGTAATGATGTCGGGAGGGGAGAGCGTGACGGCTTTTTGCAAGGCATGAAAAGGATAGTGCAGGTAATACTCGCGCAAGCGATCGGCCACGGGCGCATTAGCCGTCAGCACAGGGGTCGGCAAGGGCCTCATGCTAGCGCCGCCTGAATGCGTTTCACTAGGGCATCCAAATCAGTTGCAGCAACGTGCTCACCGTTGATATGCACCGCAGGAGCGCGTTCGCAATCGGATAAACAATCCACCCTGGCGATCAACAAGCGGCCATCCTTTGTCACCTGATCCGGGATAGCGTCCAAGGCGTCACATAAATGCCGCAGCACCGCGTCCGCGGATTTCAGATGGCAGCTCAAGGCGCGGCAGACTTCCACGTGACATTTGATCGGCACATCCGTCACTGGGTAATGATAAAAACTCAGCACTGACTGAATCTCGGTAGCCGTCAGCCCAAGTTGTTGCTGCATCAGTGGCAGTGCAGACGTGGGAATAGCGCGATAGCGATCCATCAACTGCTCCGCCACCATCAGTAATTCGTCTGGTTTGCCGGCGTGGGTTGAGATGATTTGCTCTAGGGTTTGCGACATCGTTAGCCATGCTCCATCAGGTTTTGTGGGGCCAGTTATTATTTTGCTTTACGCGCTGAGGAAGCTCCGCAAAAGCACTTTAGGGCGTCATTCCGGCGAAAGCCGGAATCCAGTCGGTGTTAAATATGCCGAGACTTTTAAAACCCTGGATTCCGGCTTTCGCCGGAATGACGGGCTTCTTCATAGGCTCCCTAGAACTACACTTTTTAAGCATAGCAGCGAAAGCAAAATCTTCAGCCCGCCTTGGCGCCGCGCCGATAAATAACGTGGTACACCAGCCCCACCAGCAGGCTGCCGCCGACCAGATTGCCCAAGATCACCGGGATCAAGTTTCCGAAGAACGCTGCCCAGGTGATGGTGGCGACACCTTGCAAGGCTTCCAGCATCATCGCCAGCGGGAAAATATACATATTGGCGATGCTGTGTTCGAAGCCAGCAGCGACGAAGGCCGAGATTGGAAAAATAATCGCTACTGCCTTGTCGATCACGCTGCGCCCGGCCAGTGCCATCCATACCGCCATGCACACCAGCACATTACACAGTACGCCCTTGAAGAACGCTTCCCAGAACGGCATCGCGCCCTTGGCGGCGGCGATCTTGATATATTGCGCCGCAACCAGCCCGTTATTCATCTCTGGATGCCGGGATAAATAAACCATCAAAGCCAAGCCCGCTGCGCCGACGAAATTGGCCAGGCAAACGATGATCCAATTGCGCAACAGCTCCAGCGTGGAAATTTTGCCGTCTGCCCACGCCATCGCCAACAGATTGTTGCCGGTAAATAGCTCGGCCCCGGCGACGATCACCAGGATCAAGCCCATAGAAAAGGCGACACCGCCGAGTACGCGGCTGGCGGCAAAGCCCAGCGCAGGGTCGGAAGTAATCAGCACGTAATAGAGCGCCCCCAGGCCGATGAAGGCCCCCGCCAGCACGCCCAGCATCAGCATGGAGAGCAGGGGAAGGCGCGCTTTTGCCACACCGATGCTTTCAACCCGCTCGGCAATTTCCTTGGGGGAAAAAGCGTCGAATCCAAAGATATCTGGTCCGTTAGCCATGGTTGCCTACTTTAAAATGCGGGTTGTGAATCAGGCCAAAGATATTGCCGAAGGGATCGAGCAGTGTCGCGACTTGAATCCCGTCACCGACATCCTGGATAGCCGAGTGCTCTTTGCCTCCTATTTCAAGCAAGCGTTTGAACTCGGCTGCGATGTCCTCCACACCCCAGTAAGCCACGACCCCGGCGTTTTCCGCCGAGTTGGGTGGGGTATTGGGGTTGAGGCCCAGTTCATATCCGCCGACATTGAACCCAACATAAAAGGGCTCGTCGAAATAGGGCGCAGAGCCCAGCGCCTGGCTGTACCAAGTCTTGGCGCGCGTAATGTCGTTCACTCCATAAATTACCGTGCGTAAGCCTTGTAGCATTTTGTTCTCCCAAAAAACTATTTCATCTTAGATGGCAATTTGATTGACTCACCGGCCACCATAAAAACACCATTACCGCGATGATGAATCGTGCGCGGGTCTTTGATCGCGCGATCGATCCAGGCTTGAACGACTTCAAGCACAAAGAAATTGTATTTATCCACCAGCTTCTTATCGACCACCTTGCATTCAAGATTGGCATAGCACTCGTCGATCAGTGGTGCCTTGACGTAGGTGGCCGCTGCGGGCGTGAGATTGAATTTTTTGAATTTATTGACCTTGCTGCCACGCGTATTGCCAACCCCCACGACAGTTTTAGCCAGCTCCACCGTGGGGATGTTGATCACGCATTCTTTGGACGCCTTCAAGATGTCGAAGGTGTAGTTGCGGCCGCTGATGATGCAACCCACTAATGGCGGCTCGAATTCCATCATCGTATGCCACGACATAGTCATGATGTTGGTTCGTGCCTTATTCGCAGTGGTGACCATGACGACCGGGCCAGGTTCGAGCAGGCCGTAGACTTTAGAGAGGGGATAGGATTTTTTCGCCATTTCAGTACCTCCATATCGGTGGGTTCCAACAGACGTCTTCTCTTCCTATTTAGGGGTGCTCTAATTTACCTTAGCAAACTATTTCAATCATTGCTGCCATGGCTCATGCAGCGCAACAAGCGCTCCCAGTGCCGCGTATAGCGCGGCGCATCGCACAGCGCGGAGGCTTCCACCTGGCTGCGTAGTGACCCGCGCAGCGCAGCCAAGCGTGGTAGATCGGCCGCGAATGTTTGTGCGGCTTGCAGGAAACTCGATTCGTTGTCGGTAATCAATTCTGTCAGCCCCGCTCGGGTCAGGATCGACGCTCCCCAGCGGCTGACCATGGCTTCACCTGCAAGCGTGAGCACCGGCACGCCCATCCACAGCGATTCGAAGCTGGTGGTGGAGCCATTGAAGGGGAAAGGGTCGAGGCTGATATCTACCGCGTGGTAGCGCGCGAGGTGGTCTGCAGCGGACTCATCGGCGGCGTCTAAAGTGAGGCGGTCTGCGCTGATGCCATGCTGCGCAAACTGGGTGGTGACATGCTCGCGCACATACGGATCGGCGAACAATTCTTTGTATTTCAAAATCAGCCGGGCCGAGGGTAGGGCGGTTAATAGTTGCGACCAGAGTGCGATCACGGCGGCATTCAGCTTCGCCGGGTTGTTGAAGCTGGCGAAAGTGAGGTATCCGTTTTGAAGCGCGGGCAGTGGATTCACCAATGGCGCATCGCTGAGCGGTTGGTGCAGGTAATACGACGGCAAGCGCGCGACGCGCTCGCTGAACCATTGCGTGCCGCGCTTCGGTACAAGAACAGAGTCGGCGATCACATAGTCGAATCCACTCATGCCCGTGGTGCCGGGGTCATGAAAATTGACGCACACGGGTGCGGCTCTATGCGCGGCGATGAGCGGGCGGTTAACGTCGAAGCGCCAAGCGAGGATGACCAGCACGTCGATTTCATCTTCACGGATCTGTTCCGCCGCTTGGGCGTCATTGAGCTGGCTGATTAGACGAAACTGGTCGCTGGTCGCCATCAAGCGTTCGCTCATGGCATCGGGCGCGCCGATGTTGGCGTAGAGATAAATCTCGAATCGTGCGCGGTCGTGTTGCTGCAGTACCGGCAGCAGATTGCGCGCGACCGGATGCTCGCGAAAATCCGAGGACACATAGCCGATGCGCAATTTGCGTCCCGCCAGCGGCTTGGTTGTGGGTGCCGTGGCTTTCGCAAAAATCGGCGCGGCGAAACGCTGATTGATCTCCTGCAGCACGCTGCGCAGGGCGGCATCGGTATTCGGCAGATAGAGCAGGGCCATGGCGTAATAGCGCCAGTAGTTGGGGTTGCCCGCTTGCGCTTCCTTGCAGCGCTCGAACGCGGCCAGTGCTTCCTCATGCCGGCCCAAGTGGGTGAGGGTAATTGCCAGATTGAGCGCGGCAGGGTGGTTTGCTTGAATCCGCACCGCAGTGTCGAAGCAGGCGATCGCGCGGGCGTAGGCACGGTTTTTCAAGCAGGCGGCGGCCAAGTTATTCCAGCCTTGCGCATTGTTTGGGTCCACTTCCACATAGCGTGAATAGGCGGCGATGGCCGCTGCGTACTGGCCGGTTTCGAGCGCGACATTACCGAGGTTGTACAACGCATCGGCCATACG
The DNA here is from genome assembly GCA_030681095.1 of Burkholderiales bacterium. Lineage (GTDB taxonomy): Bacteria > Pseudomonadota > Gammaproteobacteria > Burkholderiales > Thiobacteraceae > RBG-16-58-11. The sequence goes on along the minus strand of JAUXTZ010000235.1, from coordinate 780 downwards.
CGGGTCAAGTGCGAGCGCGGCTTCGAAATGCCGTTGGGCCTCCGCGAGTTTGCCCGCCTTACGATAGGCGCTGCCCAGTATGTTTTGCGCACCAGCATGTTGCGGCAGCAATTCAGCGGCGCGGGTATGGGCACGGATGGCGGCGTCGATTTGACCGAGTGCTTCACAAGTGAGGCCTAAGGCCGAGAACAAATCAGGCAGCTCCGGCGCGCGATGGATGGCCTGCTCTAGCAGCGAGAGCGCTTGCTCAGGCTGACCGGCCAAGCGCATGGCCTCGGCCAGGTCGCGCAGGATGAATGGGTTATGCGCCTCGGCCTGATTGGCGCGGGCGAGAAAATCACACGCCGCTTGTATTTGGCCGCTCTGCTTGGCGATGGCCCCCGCCAAATGCAGCGCACGGGCATGATCCGGCTTTTCTGCCAGCGCTTGCGCGCACAAAGCTTCGGCCTGGGCCAGATCGCCGGCGCGATAGCGTGCGACGGCGGTGTCGAGTTGCTGATTCAAGGGGGTGTCGGGACGGGGCATATTGATTTTTCGTTATTTATAAACCTACAAAACGGCTTTTACCGCAAAGGACGCTAAGGTTCGCGAAGGAAGTGCAATCAATGGTTTTCCTTTGCGTACCTTAGCGTCCTTTGCGGTTCAACGTTTTTTAAGATTAAGGTCTATTCTAATGATATCCCTATTGAAAATCCGGATTGGCGCCCTATTTAGGTCTTAACAAACAAGCTTTGAAGGGAAAATCATGCGCTTCGACAAATTGACCACTAAGTTCCAGCA
>JAUXTZ010000075.1 GCA_030681095.1 Burkholderiales bacterium | reverse complement strand
AAGAACGTCGCCTTCATTCAATGCGCCGGTTCGCGCGACGAGAATCATCTGCGCCACTGCTCGCGCATTTGCTGCATGGCGTCGTTGAAGCAAACCAATTACGTCACTGAGAAATTCGGCGACGACGGCAAGTCGACTATTTACTACATCGACATTCGCGCTATTGATCGCTTCGAAGATTTCTACCAAAAAGTGAAAGACAACCCGAACGTCAAGTTCGTGAAATCGAAAGTGGCCAAGATCGTCGAGGACGAAAAATCCGGCAACCCGATTTGCCACGGCGTGGACACCGAAGGCTATCACCGCTACGCCACCGAGCACGACCTGGTCGTGCTGGCGGTCGGTATGGCGCCATCGGTGCCAGCGGGCATGATCCCCATCGAAATCGTGGCGGATTCGAGTGGCTTTATACAAATGGATGACGCAAACGGCGGCGTGTTCGGCGCCGGTTGCGCGACCAATGCATTAGACGTGAACCGTGCGGTGCAGTCGGCGACAGCGAGTGCGCTGCGCGCAATCCAAGTCGTGAACCAAGTAGCACGGGCGGAGGCTTAATAACATGGCAGATCAAAAAATAGCAGCATACGTGTGCCAAGGCTGCGGTCTGGGCGAACGCCTGGACACCAAAGCGCTGGCGCAAATTGCGAAGACCGATGGCAAGGCACACCTGATACGCGAGCACGAATTCTTGTGCAATGCGGATGGTGTGGCGACGATTCAAAAAGACATTGACGAAGGCGTCACCCACATCGCGATTGCCGCCTGTTCGCGTCGTTCAAAAACCGAAGCATTTTATTTCCCAACCGTGGCGATGTCGCGCGCGAATCTGCGCGAAGGCGTCATCTGGGTTCGTCCTGAAGGTGATGAGCATCAAGAAACCACGCAGGAGATGGCGCAAGACTATGTGCGCATGGCTTGTGCTGAAGCCAAGAAGTTGGTGCAACCGATGGGCAACACCGATGTGGCGTGCGATGCCACGGTCTTAGTGGTCGGTGGCGGTATCACGGGCATGACGGCCGCGCTGGAAGCATCCAAAACTGGCTACAAAGTTATTTTGGTGGAAAAAGCGGCGCAATTGGGCGGCTGGGCCGGCAAGTTGTGGAAACGCGTGCCATTCAAAGAGCCGTTTGCTGATCCGGTGGACACGGGCGTGGAAGCGATGATCGCCGCGATCGCAGCGGACGGCAACATTAAGGTCTATCTCAACACCACCATCGCCAAGACCGACGGCGCGCCGGGTCGATTTATGATCGACATTGCGACCGAGTCTGGCAGCGTGACCCAAGAGCATGTTGGGTCTATCGTGCAAGCTTCCGGCTTTACTTTGTACGACATGAGTAAGCTGCCTGAGCTCGGCGGCGGCAAGAGCCCCCACGTCGTGGATCAAGCGGGTCTCGAGGCGCTCGCGAAAGCCGCTAATGGCGGACCGATCAAGCGTGCTGACGGCAGTGCAGTCAACACGGTGGTGTTCGTGCAATGCGCGGGACAGCGCGACGAAACCGGCAAGCACCTATCCTACTGTTCCGGCACCTGCTGCAACACGAGCATGAAGCAAGCGATGTATTTCAAGGATCAAAACCCGGACATCGACACCGTGGTGATATTCGACGACTTGCGCACCCCCGGTAACGGCGAAGACTTCTACCGCAGCGCACAGAAGAAGGGCGTGACTTTCACCAAGGGTAAAGTCTCTAGCGTCGAAGCCAATGGCAGCGGATTGAAAGTCGTGTTCAACGATCTGATTCTGGGCGACCAGAACGCTACGATTGAGAACGCCGACCTGGTCGTGTTGGCCACGGGCCAAGTGCCGAACTCGGGCGTGAATATCGATCCGAGCAAGTTGGAAGAAGAAACAGAATCTGTCGCCGAATTCAAGCAAATCTCCATCCTCAACCTGAGCTATCGTCAGGGTCCGGATGTGCCGCAATTGAAGCAAGGTTTCGTGGATTCGCACTTCATCTGCTTTCCCTACGAATCGCGTCGCACCGGTATTTATCCTGCCGGCCCGGTGCGCCGCCCGATGGACATCGCGCAAGCGACGGAAGACGCGACCGGCGCCACCATGAAAGCGATTCAAGCCATCGAAAACGCAGCGGTCGGCCGCGCCGCGCATCCGCGCTCCGGCGATTTGTCTTTCCCCATTGTGCGTATCGAAGGCTGTACTCAATGCAAGCGCTGCACGGTCGAGTGCCCGTTCGGCGCCATCGACGAAGATGAGAAACGTTACCCGGTGTTCAACGAATCGCGCTGCCGCCGCTGCGGCACTTGCATGGGCGCGTGCCCGGTGCGGGTAATTTCGTTTGAAAACTACTCTATCGATTCGGTCGGGTCGCAAATCAAAGCGGTGGATATGCCCGATGAGTTTCAGGAGAAGCCGCGGATTCTGATTCTGGCGTGCGAGAACGACGCTTATCCCGCGCTCGACATGGCCGGCATGAATCACAACAACTATAGCGCTTATGTGCGCATTATCCCGGTACGTTGCCTGGGCTCGGTCAATCTGATTTGGGTGACCGATGCACTGAATAGCGGCTACGACGGCGTGATGATGATGGGTTGTAAGCACGGCGATAATTATCAGTGCCACTTCGTCAAGGGTTCTGAAATCGCCAGTCAGCGTCTGTCCAAAATCGACGACACGCTGAAGAGCTTGAATCTGGAACCCGAGCGGGTGCAAAACTTTGAGGTCGCGATCACCGACATCGAGCGCGTACCGCAACTGATTAACGACTATGCGGCGAAAATCCAAGAAATTGGTATGAGCCCGTTCAAGTTCTAGGAGCCGAAAATGAGCGATCTCAATACTCAAGCAGTCGCGAAATACCGCAACAACTTCCTCAAGGAAGTCGAAGCCTGCGTCGAAGAAGGCGACTGGGTCAAGATGTGCATGCAGTGTGGCGTCTGTTCGGGTTCCTGTCCGTTCGGCCCGCACTGGGACCATCCGCCGCAAGAGTTGTTCATGATGATTCGCGCCGGCAAGCGTGAAGAAGTGCTGACGTCGAGTTCGATGTGGATGTGTACCTCATGCTACAACTGCATCGTGCGTTGCCCGCGTGAAATTCCCATCACCCACATCATGCATGGCTTGGCCAATTACGCGCACCGCCTAGGCTTGGCGCCTAAAAATCAGCCGACACGGCATTTTTCCGGTTTGTTCTGGAACAACATCATTAAAACCGGCCGAGTGAATGAATTGAAATTATCACTTGGTTTATATTTCCGAGATGGCCTCGTCAGCGGCATTAAAGTCGGCATGGCGATGGCGAGTGTGGGTATCGGGATGGTGCTGGCAAAACGCCTTAACCCCCTCGAGCTGCTAAAACCGCATGGCTGCAAAGACACTAAAGGCATTCACGCAATGTTGAAGAAAGCGCGTGAAATCGAAGACCGCCGCAAAGGCCTGACGGCCGCCTAAGGAGACGCATATGGCGACGAAAGAATACGCATTTTATCCAGGTTGCTCCTCGCAGCCTGGCGCATCGGCATCCAACTATCTGACATCAGTCAATTCGATGTGCAAGACGCTGGATATTAAACTCACCGAAATTCCTGATTGGAACTGCTGCGGCGCGTCCATCGGCTATGCCGAAGGGGGCGAGTTGCCGCGGCACGCGATGAATGCGCGCAACTTGGCGATGGCTGAACGCGAATTGCCGGGCCAAAAAGTGGTCGCGACCTGCGCCGCCTGTTGGCTCTCCGCACGCGAAACCAAAGAGCGGCTCGATCACAATTCCACCATGCGCGCAGACGCCAATGAGGCGCTCAAAGAAGCCGGGCTGGAATATCAAGGCAAAGCCGAAGTGATGCATATGGTTGAGGTGTTAATTGAAGATTTCGGCTACGAAGCGCTGAAGAAGCCAGTGGTGAAACCGCTGGAAGGCTTGAAATTCGCCGGATATGTCGGTTGCCAAACCAATCGTCCCTTCGGCATCGATGGCGAATCGTTTGAGAACCCGGTGTATCTCGACAAACTGATCGAGACCATGGGCGGCGAAGCGGTGAAGTACGACCAGAAAGTCACCTGCTGCGGCGGTGCGCTGGCTTTCTCTGAGCCGGAAAAAAGCCAGAAGCAGATTAAAGACATTGTCGAATCCGCCTACGATCATGGCGCTGAGATGATTGTTACCCCTTGCCCCCTGTGCCAAGCCAACGTCGAAATCTATCAAGGTGCGGTGAACAAACGCTATGGCACCAAGTTCAATATCCCGGTGCTGTATTACAGCCAATTGATGGCACTCGCCTACGGTGGTTCCGCCAAGGAAGCGGGCCTCGACGGTCATTTGATCAAAGCCACCAAACTGGAAGCCTTCGCCGCAAAGAAATAAATAATGTGTAGGGGCGAGGCATGCCTCGCCCGAATAGACAGGGGCGGTTCGTGAACCGCCCCTTCGCATTTTGGACATTGGAAAGGGATGCAATGAACGACCCCAAAACCTGGGACGAGTATCTAGATCTGGTGCATCAGGCGGTCTACGAAGTGGATGAGTTGAAAGCCTGTACCGACGATGATGCGTGGGATATGGAAGATGGAGAGGTCTACGCCCAATTCATCGACCCGCTGGATGCGCAGCTGCGTAACTTGTTCGATGACATGACTTCTGGCCGTTACGAATTTCAGCACGATACCGACCTGCCGTTTATGGTGCTGGTGCAGCGTTTTGGCCGCGCGATTCCCTTCCGTACGCTACTCGAAACCATTAATCGAACCCATCGCAAAGGGGTTTGAAGGATACCGACCAAAAATGCGGCTAAATCGTCGCATCCCCTTGACGAATAGGCGAAAAATAATGCTTGCAATAAGCTGCGGGCTGCTGTAATTTTCAAAACGCAGGATTTTCAAGTAGTGTTTTGCTTGTCACGCTGTAACCCTAAGCAGTCGGTACTTCAGCTCGCCAGCCTCTGTCTTGATTGTCGTGCACCTGGGCTTACCGCCCGTTATTTATTAACATTTTTATAGGACATTTTAGACATGGCAACTGGTATTGTTAAATGGTTTAACGACGCAAAGGGCTTCGGCTTTATTACCCCGGACGGTGGTGGCGAAGATTTGTTCGCGCACTTTTCCGCGATTCAAAGCAATGGTTTCAAAACGCTGAAAGAGAACCAAAAGGTTGCTTTCGACATTACGACTGGCCCAAAAGGCAAGCAAGCGTCGAATATCCGTCCAGCGGAATAAGCGTTACCTGCAAGATTTTTAAAAAGCCCGGCTTGCCGGGCTTTTTTTCTGACTTGATACATTCGGATAAACGAATATAATGAACTGCATGAGTTTTGAGCAAATCTTTTTTGATGCCTTATCCGACGCCACGCGCCGGCGCATTTTGCTTTTGCTGCTTAAGGCGGACGAGCGCTGTGTGTGCGAGCTGTATCAAGCGCTCAAGCAACCCCAGCCCACCGTATCGCGCCACTTGGCGATTTTGCGTGAAGCAAAGCTGGTATTGGTGCGCAAGGAAGGCACATGGGCGTATTACCGCTTGCATCCGCAGTTGCCGCTATGGGCGAGCCGAATCATCCAATTAATGGCCGACGGCAGCGGTGAAAATCTCGCTATAGAGAAAGCTAGCGCAACCGCTTGCTGCGGGTAATTTTTTTGCCTAAATATATTCGCCTAACCGAATCAATGAAAGATTTAATAATGACTAAAACCGTACTGATTTTGTGTACCGGTAATTCATGCCGCAGCCAAATGGCTGAGGCGCTGGTGAACCATGATCTCGGCTCGAACATCCACGCGATTTCCGCTGGCACGCATCCGGGGCCGAAGGTGGCAGAAGGCGCCCTTGAGGCCTTGCGCCTCGCCAGCGTACCAACCGATGGACTGATTCCAAAAAATGTCGATGCGGTGATGCACGAGCCAATCGATCTGGTGGTGACAGTGTGCGACAACGCCAAGGAAACCTGCCCGATCTTTCCCCGGCCGATTCCTGCGCTGCACATGCCATTCCACGATCCCAACGGTGAGCCCTTGGAAAGTTTTACCCGAGTGCGCGATGAAATTCGCGCCAAGCTGTTACCCGAAATACGCAAGCGCTTAGCGTAAGTCCTGCAAACAACTAAAGGAGAAAATAATGAAACGTTTCCATGTGCATGTGTCTGTCAAAGACTTGCAAGACGGGGTGCGTTTCTATTCAGCAATGTTCGGCCAGCAGCCGACGGTGCTGAAGGACGATTACGCCAAATGGATGCTGGACGATCCACGCGTCAACTTTGCCATTTCCAATCGCAGCGCCAAAACTGGCGTTGACCATTTAGGCATTCAAGTGGAAAGCGCGGAAGAACTCACCGGCGTCGAAGCCGATCTGCATCGCGCCAGTGACGCGGTATTGGCCCAGCCAGAGACCGCCTGCTGCTATGCGCAATCCAATAAATACTGGGTACAAGACCCGGCGGGCATCGCATGGGAAGCTTTTCACACCCTAGGCAGCGTGCCGGTATTTGGCGCGGATCAAACATCCAATGACACGCCCGCCAAAGCGGCATGTTGTGCCCCGGTGTTGGGAAAAGCCAGTTGCTGTTAAATGAGCGCGCAATGTGAGGTCACCGCCCAAGCCGCATTCGGCGCCACGCTCGGCTTTTTTGAGCGCTGGCTCACGGCTTGGGTATTTTTGTCGATCGCCGTAGGCATCGCGCTCGGACAATTATTTCCCGCCGTGTTTCAGGCGGTGGGGCGGATGGAAGTGGCCAAGGTCAATCTGCCGGTGGGCCTGCTGATCTGGATCATGATTATCCCCATGCTGCTCAAGATCGATTTCGGCGCGCTGCACGAAGTCAAAAAACACTGGCGCGGCATCGGGGTTACGCTGTTCGTGAATTGGGCGGTGAAGCCGTTTTCCATGGCGCTGCTCGGCTGGATTTTCATCCGCCACGTGTTCGCGCCGTATCTGCCACCCGCGCAAATCGATAGCTACATCGCCGGCCTGATTTTGCTTGCCGCCGCGCCGTGCACCGCCATGGTATTCGTGTGGAGCGGCCTGACGCGCGGCGAGCCACATTTCACCCTGACCCAAGTCGCGTTGAACGACGCCATCATGATCTTCGCCTTCGCTCCCCTCGTCGGCTTGCTGCTGGGGCTTTCCGCCATCATCGTGCCGTGGGATACGCTATTCATTTCGGTGCTGCTGTATATTCTGATTCCAGTGGTGCTGGCGCAAAGTTGGCGACGCTATTTGCTGCGAAGCGGCGGGGTGGCGCTCAAGCAGACGCTCGATCGGCTGCACCCGTTTTCGCTCACCGCCTTGCTCGCCACGCTGGTGTTGCTATTCGCGTTTCAAGGCCAGGCGATCCTTGAACAGCCGCTGGTGATCGCCATGCTCGCGGTGCCGATCTTGATTCAGGTGTATTTCAATTCCGGGCTCGCCTATTGGCTCAATCGCCGCCTCGGCGTGGCGCACTGCGTAGCGGGGCCTTCGGCTTTGATCGGCGCAAGCAATTTTTTCGAGCTGGCGGTAGCCGCCGCCATCAGTCTATTCGGCTTCCAATCGGGCGCGGCGCTGGCAACGGTAGTTGGTGTGCTGATCGAAGTGCCGGTGATGCTGTCAGTGGTGCGCATCGTCAATGCAAGCCGG
>JAUXTZ010000213.1 GCA_030681095.1 Burkholderiales bacterium | reverse complement strand
ATCTTTTACTTCTTCGAATTCGGCGTCGACGACGTCCTCATCCTTTTTACCTTCAGCCCCAGGCGCGCTACCCGCACCCTGTTGCGCGGCTTGGGCCTGCATTTGTTCAGCCAGCTTGTGCGAGGCCGTGCCTAGCGCTTGCATCTTGGCGTCAATGGTTTCCTTGTCGTTGGACTTGAGCGCTTCCTCGGCGTCTTTGATCGCGGCCTCGATCGCAGCCTTATCTTCGGCGCTGACTTTGTCGCCTTGCTCGGCAAGAGTTTTCTTCACCGAATGGATCAAGCCATCGCATTGGTTGCGCGCGTCGACCAACTCGCGCTGCTTCTTGTCTTCCTCGGCATGGGCTTCACCGTCGCGCACCATTTGCTGGATTTCCTCATCCGACAAGCCGGAGTTCGCCTTGATGGTGATCTTGGCTTCTTTGCCGGAGGCTTTATCCTTGGCCGACACATGCAGGATGCCGTTGGCGTCGATGTCGAACGTGACTTCGATCTGTGGCATGCCGCGCGGCGAGGGCGGGATGTCGCCCAGGTTGAATTGCCCCAGGCTCTTGTTGGCCGTGGCCATTTCACGCTCGCCTTGCAGCACGTGGATGGTCACCGCAGTTTGATTGTCATCCGCTGTGGAGAATACCTGCTGTGCCTTGGTCGGGATGGTGGTGTTTTTCTGGATCAGCTTAGTCATCACGCCGCCCAGGGTTTCAATCCCGAGTGAGAGCGGGCTCACGTCGAGCAACAGCACGTCTTTGACTTCGCCTTGCAGTACGCCGCCTTGGATCGAGGCGCCCACGGCCACGGCTTCGTCCGGATTCACGTCGCGGCGCGGTTCCTTGCCGAAGAATTCCTTCACTTTTTCTTGCACCAGCGGCATGCGCGTCATACCGCCGACCAGGATCACGTCTTCGATATCGGTCACTTTGATGCCCGAATCTTTGATCGCCATCTGGCAGGGGCCGATCGTGCGCTGAATCAATTCTTCCACCAAGCTTTCGAATTTGGCGCGGGTGATTTTCACGTTCAAGTGTTTCGGCCCGCTTGCATCCGCCGTGATGTAGGGCAGATTCACTTCGGTTTGTTGCGCCGAAGACAATTCGATCTTGGCTTTCTCCGCCGCTTCTTTCAGGCGTTGCAGCGCGAGCATGTCCTTGCGCAGGTCAATGCCTTGCTCTTTCTTAAATTCATCCGCCAGGTAGTCGATCACGCGCTGGTCGAAATCTTCGCCGCCCAGAAAGGTGTCGCCGTTGGTGGAGAGCACTTCGAATTGATGCTCGCCTTCGATTTCAGCAATTTCGATAATGGAGATATCAAAAGTGCCGCCGCCCAGGTCATACACCGCGATCTTGCGGTCGCCTTCTTTTTTGTCCAGACCAAAAGCCAGCGCGGCTGCGGTCGGCTCGTTGATGATGCGCTTCACATCCAGTCCGGCGATTTTGCCGGCATCTTTGGTGGCTTGACGCTGCGAGTCGTTGAAATAAGCAGGCACCGTAATCACGGCCTCGGTGACTTCTTCACCCAGATAGTCTTCCGCGGTTTTTTTCATTTTGCGCAGTACTTGGGCCGAGACTTCCGGCGGCGCCATTTTCTTGCCGCGCACTTCCACCCACGCGTCGCCGTTGTCGGCTTTGACGATGGTGTAGGGCACGAGATCGATGTCTTTTTTCACCATGGGTTCGTCGAAGCGGCGGCCGATCAGACGCTTCACCGCGAACAGCGTGTTTTGCGGGTTGGTGATGCCTTGGCGTTTTGCAGAAGCACCCACCAGCACCTCACCGTCTTCGGTGTAGGCGACGATGGAAGGCGTAGTGCGCGTGCCTTCTGAATTTTCGATCACCTTAGGCTTGCCGCCTTCCATGATGGAAACGCAGGAGTTGGTGGTGCCCAGATCGATGCCGATAATTTTTCCCATGATAAATTCCCTCTAAAAAGTGATGACTTGTACTGTAAATGGGGCGGTCGCAGGCTATTTCAAGCCTCTTTTGCCTTGGCCACGGACACCAGCGCCGGGCGCAGGATGCGTTCATTCAGGGCGTAGCCCTTTTGCATCACCATCACCACCGTGTTGGGCTCGGCGTCGGCTTCCATCATGGCCATGGCCTGATGCTTATGCGGGTCAAACTTTTCGCCCAGGGGGTTAATCTCTTGGATATTAAATTTGGCGAAGACCAAACCGAGCTGTTTCAGGGTCAGATCGACGCCGCTTCTTAGGCTTTCCAGATTGGCGTTCTCGACCGCGAGCGTCGCTTCCAACGCATCCTTCACCGCCAACAGCTCGCCGGAGAAATTCTCCACCGCGTATTTGCGCGCCTTGTCAGCCTCGTCGTGGCCGCGCTTGCGGATATTTTCCGTCTCGGCCTTGGCATACATCCAGGCGTCGTAATGCTCCTGCGCCTTGAGTTCGGCTGCCTGGAGCATCTCTTCCATGCTGGGCATGATCTCGGTTTCCGGGGCAGTTTGTGGGGCTTCGCTTGCGGGGCTAGTTTCTTGATTTGACATGCATTCCTCCAAAGTCTTCGAGGCAAATGGGGATGTATTTCCCCTTTTCAAGTGGGGGTGGAAAAAATCAGTGTAGATTGAACCGCCTTTACGTGCCCAAGGGTGTAGCCTAGAGCACCTATAGCTTAGGTTAAGATAATGGCGCAATTACATTTTTATGTTCCGGACGAGGTGGAAGCGCAGCTCCGCAACAAGGCCAGCCAAGCCAAGTTGCCCCTTTCGCGGTATCTGGCCAATCTCGTTAAACGGGAAGCCGGTCCGCCCAGCCAATGGCCGGAGGGCTATTTCGAACAAGTCTTCGGGCAAGGGCAGGGTGAGCCGCTGGTGCGACCACCACAAGGCGAGTACGAAGAGCGGCCGGATTGAAGTAGTTTATTTGGCTACGCTTCCCGGCTCTTGCAGCAGTTTCGTTCGCGCTCGCCATCCGGCATCGCCTTGTGCAGCGTGGTCAAGGCCGAGTTGTTGTTCGGTGCGCGCCGCAGCATGCGGGTGGAAGAAAACCTGCAACGGCTGAAACTATTTTTCTCTCCCTTGAACAGCCTACCCTTCGACGATCTGTGCGCGGAACACTACGCTTTGATCCGCGCCGATCTGCTAGCGCAAGGTAAACCGATCGGCCCGAATGATCTGTTGATCGCCTCCATTGCTCGCGCCCACGACGCAGTGCTGGTGACGCACAACACCGGTGAGTTCTGACGCGTGATTGGGTTGCGGATGCAAGGCTGGGAGCTCGCGGGTTAACGCGTTGAACTATTATTTTTTCGCACCCAAGCCCAGGGCGCAGGTACGAGATAGTTCGGCGGCTTGCTTGAGTTGCGCTGGATCCTCATACAACCAGCCTTGCAGATTGGCCAGCGCAATGTCGGCCAGGGCGCGGATCCAATCCGGACGCTCGTTCAAGCACGGGATGTAGTTGAAGGTCTTGCCGCCGGCGCTGATGAAGGCGGCACGGCATTCCATCGCGATTTCTTCCAGCGTTTCCAAGCAGTCGGCAACGAATCCGGGGCAGATCACGTCCACGCGTTGCGTACCTTTTTTGCCTAAGTCTTCCAGCGTGGCTTGGGTGTAGGGCTTCAACCATTCGGCGCGACCGAAGCGCGATTGGAAGGTAATTAGAAATTGTTCGGGCTTGAGCCCCAATTGTTCGGCCAGCAGGCGTCCGGTTTTTTGGCATTCGCAGTGATAGGGGTCGCCTTTATCCAGCGAGAAACGCGGCACGCCGTGGAAGCTCATCACCAGCTTGTCCGGTCGCCCATTTTGCATCCAGTAGTCGTTCACGTTTTGCGCCAGTGCCGCGATATAGCCGGGGTGGTCGTGGTAGTGCTTGATGCTGCGCAGCGCCGGCATGTTGCGCGATTTTGCGAGTGCCGCGAATACGGCATCCAAGGCGCTGGCGGTCGAGCTGGCCGCGTATTGCGGATAGAGCGGGATCGCCAGAATACGATCGCAGCCTTGGGCCTTGAGCTTGTCGATCACGCTCTCAACACTGGGGCTACCGTAGCGCATGGCGAAATCGACCACCAGCGGGGTGCGCGTGCGCTCGCCCAGATAGCCTTGCAGCATTTTGGTTTGACGCTGGGTATGCACCAGCAGCGGTGAACCTTCCTGGGTCCAAATCTGCGCGTATTTTTTGGCGGATTTATTCGGACGGGTGTTGAGGATGATGAGATTTAA
>JAUXTZ010000207.1 GCA_030681095.1 Burkholderiales bacterium | reverse complement strand
ATTTGATTCAGGCTATGGCCACGCGATCTTTCGATTTACCACTGACAAAGCTTATAAGCTTTGGAAAGAACCCTTAGAAGCGTGGGCCAAGGGGCAGTAACATTGCAGCAGACATCCAATGAAAAAGCGGGGGACAGGTCTAGAAGAGTAGCATCACAACATTAGTAACCGTTAAATATCGCTTAGAAAAAAATACATGACTCGACTACTCACCCTTCTTTTCTTTTGCTCGCTGCTGAGCACCAACGTGATGGCGGCCAAGCTCGCGCCGGGTGATCCTGCGCCCGAGTTTAAGCTTCAAGATTTGAGCGGTAAAAAGCACACCTTGACCGATCTACGCGCAAAAGGCCCAGTGCTGCTTTTTTTCTGGTCGACCGAGTGCGGCTTTTGCCGCGTGATGGCGCCGAAGCTGCAAAAGCTGCATGCCGAGCGCGCCGCCGCCGGGCTGACTATTGTTGGTATTGATATCGATTTCAATATGCGCACCGAAGTTGAGGCGTTCGTGCGTGAGCGCAATCTCACCTATCTCATCCTGCATGGCAGCCTCGATAATGCCGATGCGGTCGAGGCCTACGGTGTGCCCGGCACGCCGACATTGGCGGTGGTGGGGCGTGATGGACGCATTGTTTATTACGGCCACAGCCTGGATGAAGCGACGCGGCACGCTAATAAATAGAGCCAGACTTTACCGAAGCATTTGTTGATCCTGCAATAACAAACCTAAAGGAGCGCAAAGATGACTAAGGGAGTGAACGCAATGAGCAGCGGCGTAGATCGCAGACTTTATACCTGGGGTGCGTTGCTTGCCATTGCCATCGTCTTTGTGGGATTTGCCAAGACTTACTTTCTCAAGACTAGCTTTGGCGCACCTGCGCTATCCACTTTGGTGCATGCGCACGGTTTGGTGATGACGCTCTGGTTTTTGTTTTTCTTGATGCAGGTGCGCTTGGTGGCCATGCGCCGCACCGATCTGCATCGCCGCGCTGGCGTGTTCGGCGCAGTGGTCGCGGCGGCAGTGCTGATCGTGGGCACGGCGACCGCGATCACCGCGGCCAAGCTCGGCCACACACCTGGGCCACCGCCGCTGATATTTTTGGTGATTCCCTTGGGCGATATGCTGGTCTTCGCACTCCTGGTGGGTGCCGGCCTTTACTTCCGCAGCCGCAGCGATATACATCGGCGTTTGATGTTGCTGTCTTGTGTGGGCATTTTGACGGCAGCGTTCGCACGCATTCCGATAGATTTCATTCAGGCGGGCGGCATGCCGATGTTTTTTGGCCTGACTGATTTGGTCGCCCTCTCTTGTGTGGCTTACGACACCGTTAAACACCGCAGGCTGCACCCGGCGTTTGGATGGGGCGCGCTGTTGATCGTGGCGTCGCAACCGTTGCGGCTCATGCTGACTGCTACGCCTGCATGGCAGCAGTTTGCAAGCTGGTTGGTGAATTAGGATGAGGCCAAACGGCGCAGTGAAGGCCGGGCTCGAAATGTTTTCTGAGTGAGGTAAGCTTGCGGAAATTAATAAATCATATGGAGGACAGCATGAAGCGCAACTTCGGGGTTTTTATTGCACTTTTGATGTGTGCCGGCGCAGCATCTGCCAACTCGTTTCCGGATGTCAAAGTACAAAAAATCAATGACCGCCTGTATGCGCTGCTTGGCCCGACCGATCCGCCGAATAAGCAGAATCTTGGCTACATGAACAACAACCTTGTCATCATCGGCAACAAGGGCGTCATCCTGGTCGACGCCGGCTCGCACAAGGCCGTGGCCGAGCATATCGACGCGGCGATCAAGAAAATTACGTCCAAGCCCATTACCCATGTGCTGATTACGCACCACCACCCGGACCATCATCTTGGGCTTGAGTACTTTGATGGCGCGCAGGTCATTGCTTCCGAGTTTTGCGCTAAGCAAATAACCGACAACGGCCGCAGCATGGTGTCTTTCATGTCGCGGAATACGGGTTTGAGTCTTCGTGGCGCAAAACTGGTCGTGCCGCAGGAAAAGCTTGCGCCCAGATCCCGCCAGGCAATGGAAATCGACGGCATCAAGCTGGAGCTGATTTCGACAGAAACCGCCCACACCGACGGCGACATGATGGTGTGGCTGCCGGAAGACGGCGTTCTCGCCTCCGGCGACATTCTGGTGCATAGCATCAACCCGAGTTTCAGGGACGGCAATCTCAAGAAATGGGTCGGTGTGGTGGACGACATCCTCAAGCTGCCCCTGAAAACCATTATGCCCGGCCACGGCCCGCTGATGCAGCGCCAGGACGTCGTCGAGTTTCGCGCCCTGATCGCCGACTTCTACAAAGTGGTTGAGGGTATATACAAAGCCGGTGGCGTCGAGGCCGATGTGCGCAAGAAACTCGACATGGCCAAATGGGAGAAGCTGGGCCGGTTTGATGACATGATGGGCGGCAACATCAACAAGGTCTGGCTGGAAGTGGAAGAAGCGAATTTCTGACTTTGTGCGGCACTGGGGGAATGGAACCTAATTTCCCTGGAAATAATTAGCACTAAAGGGGCCAGTCCAAACTGGCCCCTTTGGCGTTTCAGCGGCGCTTATTCCAAGTTGAGCGGAATAGTAAACCAGTAAAAAACGGTGGCTTGTGGTGGTGGCAGATGAAGTACGTCATATATGATTAAAATGCCCGACACGGTTAATTTAGTGACACCCTGAATAGGGAGGTACTCACATGAAATCGCCCCAATGGCTTTGTATTTGCATCACGCTCCTACTGTCGCCTGCGGCCTTCGCTGCGAACGAGGCGAGCAGCAAATCACTCGATGACATCAAGGCGCTACTCGCGCACCACAAACCTGATCCGGAAAAAGCGAAACAGGCGCGCGAGGCGATCAGCAAGCCGGTTCCCCGCACAAAGGATGCAAAGACGCTGGCGAGTTTCTATTCGCTGCGCGCTGATGCAGCGGACCAGGCCGGCTTGTTCCGGCAGCAGATGGAAGACTTGCGTACCGCTTACGCGCTGGATACTGGCCCTGAGCTGCACCAGGAATTACGACGTCAATTGGCGCGCGCAGAATTTTGGGGCGGCAACCCGCTCAACTCGATCAAAATGTGGAATGAGTTCATTGCGGTCGAGACGGTGACGAGCCGCAAGGTCGTTGCCAATACCAATCTCGTGCGCGTTTATGTGCTTCTGGGCGATCTTGCCGGCGCGGCGCGCGAAATGAAGCAGGCGCAAAAATACCGCGCTCTCTCCGCCAAAGCTGAAGTCCTTAACCACGATTTCTGGAATTCGCACTTCGCCTGGAGCGAGGCGATGATCCAGCAGGCCAGCGGAAAATACGCCGAGGCGGAGAAGCAAATCCGCAAAGCCATCGCTTCATGGGCAGCTGACGAGGTGGCCAATCAGTCACGCCCCAATGTCATTCCGGAAAATGCGCGCCAGCAGAACGAGGAATATCTGCTCGCCGTGCTGGCACAGACGTTGAGCGATCAGGGGCGCTTGGTAGAAGCGGAACTAGTGGCGCGGGATGTGATGCAACGAACCATTATTCGAACTGGGCGCTACTCGGCGTCCACTGGTAATGCGCTGGTGGATTTGGCGGAACTATTCGCGCAACAAGGCCGGCGCCAGGAAGCCACCTACCTGGCGGAGCAGGCGATAGAGAGTCTAACGCAGGGCGGTGTGCCACTCGAGTCTAACTATACGGTGCGCGCTTTGCGTTCCTATGCGCATCGTCTTGCCGAAGAGGGTCGGTATGCCGATGCGGTTAAACAATACAAGCGGCTCGAACAAGCCCTGGCCGGGGAGCCGCGCTTGCGTGAGCAGTTGGCGCGCGGTGATGTGATACTTGGGCTGGCGTTCACCAAGACCGGCAAGTCCAAGCAGGCCGCGAAGCTGCTCGACGAGGTGCTCGCCAAATTTCGTCAGACCTTGGGCGAGCATGATCGCAAAACGATCGAGGCGGCGGGTATCTTGGCTGAGGCGCTGGCGAAGCAGGGTGAGCATGCGCGCGCGGCCAAGGAATACGCGTTTGCCGCGAAAGCCTTGCTCGAAGCGGAGGACGACGACGAGGGTGGCGCCATTTCCCGCCAGCGCCGCCGGGCGGCGATTTTGCACGGTTATATCGGCTTCCTGTCTGCGGCGACGAAGCGCGAGCCGGCGCGTGCTGAAGCGTATGGCAACGAAGCATTTCGTATTGCCGATGCGGTGCGCGGTCAGAGCGTGCAGCGTGCGTTAGCGGCTTCCGCCGCGCGTGCTGCAACGAGTAATGCTGCGTTGGCTGAGCTCACGCGCCGTGAACAGGATCTGGGTAACCAGATCGGTGCACAATTTTCACTGATTCGAAATACCTTGGCGCTGCCACCCGATCAGCAGAACCCGCAGCTCATTACAACGCTGCGCCAGGACATCGACCGCATGCGCAGCGAGCGCGCGCAACTACGCAATGACCTCGCGGGCAAGTTTCCGGAATATGCCAACTTGGTGAACCCGAAGCCTGTCGGGGTAGCTGATTTGCAGCGTGTACTGCAGCCGAACGAAGCGCTAGTCAGTTTTCTGGCGAGCGATGAGGGCGGTTTCGTCTGGGTGGTGCGCAAAGATAAACCGATCCGCTTTGCTGCCTTTAATCTCAGCGCGAAACAGTTGAGCAAGACCGTGCGCGGCTTGCGTCGGGCGCTCGATGCCGAAGCGAGCTTGTTGCAAGAGGTGCCGGATTTCGATGTGACCGAAGCGCACAAGCTCTACGCTGCGATCATGAGGCCGGTGGAAGCTGCATGGCAGGGCGCGGATACGCTGCTGGTGGTGCCGGATGGCGCGCTCGCGCAACTGCCTTTCGCGCTATTGCCGACGCAGGCCGTGATGGTGGGCAAAGACAGCGGCCAGCTGATGTTCAGCCGCTACCGTGGGGTGCCGTGGTTGATACAGAAAGTCGCGGTGGTG
>JAUXTZ010000194.1 GCA_030681095.1 Burkholderiales bacterium | reverse complement strand
AACTACCTGACAAAGTGCGGATAGATTCTGGCAAAGTTCAGGCAGGCACCGCCATCCCCTTCACCACGGCGGGCCGCAACGAGATACGTTCGAACCAAGCTTTGACGTGGGGGAAATCCGCCAGATTCACGCCATGCCATTCGTAGCGTGCGACCCAAGGATAGTTCGCGATATCGGCAATGGAATACGCGCCCGCAAGATACGGCGCTTCGGATAGGCGTTGATCGAGCACGCCATAGAGACGGCGTGTTTCCGTGGTGAAGCGCTCGATGGCATACGGCACCGCTTGCGGCGCGAATTTTAGAAAGTGATGCGCCTGGCCGAACATCGGCCCCACGCCACCCATTTGAAACATCAACCATTGCAGGGTGAGATAGCGCGTGCGCGGGTCGCTAGCAAGATAGCGTCCGTTCTTCTCCGCCAGATAGATCAGAATCGCGCCCGATTCGAACAGCGTAATGGGTTTTCCCTCCGGCCCATCGTGATCGATGATGGCGGGGATTTTTGCGTTGGGGTTGATCGCCAGGAATTCGGGCGTGAATTCTTCGCCCTGCGTGATATCGACGGCATGCACGCGATAGGGCAAGCCCAACTCTTCCAGCATGATGGAAATTTTGCGGCCGTTGGGAGTGGACCAGGTGTAGAGGTCGATCATTTAACGTCCTGGTATTCAAACCATTATAACGATGCACCTTACAGCGATTTCAGCACCGCTTCACAGCGCGCCGCGAATACCGCTTGCTTGATCGCCTCGCCGCCTTGGTGCTGCTGGGCGATGGCCCCCGCATCGACTTGCGCGGCAATCTGATAGGCGTTGGCTAAGCGCTCCGCCGCGATAAACCGCTTGCCTGGATAGCCCGGCCGACCCCAGTAATCGGCGGCGCAGGCTTGCAGAAATTGCACGAAACGCGGCGGCTGGCGGAAGGCATCGACGTGCTGCAACAACTTGACCAAGGCCTCGGCGGGCAGCTGATCGGCGTTGTGCACCTCGCCGTGCCAGCGCGCGACCAACACCGCTAATTCGGCGCAATCGCTCGGTGCTTTGATGCGGCGCGACAGGGCTTGCGCCAATGCGACACCATGCGCTTCATGCCCGTTATGATTCGGCCACTGCGCTGGTGGCGTGGCGCCTTTGCCCAGGTCGTGGCACAGCGCGGCGTAGCGCACCGGCAGCGGAAATTGCTTTGCGGCCGCCACATCCAGCACCAGCATCACATGCACGCCGGTGTCGATCTCGGGATGGCTCTTGGGATGTTGCGGCACGCCGAACAGGCAATCCACTTCCGGCATGATTTTGGCGAGTGCACCGCAGGCGCGTAGCACCTCGAACAGGCGCGAGGGTTTCGCTTCCATCAAGCCGCGTGACATTTCCTGCCATACGCGCTCGGGTACCAAGGCGTCCACTTCGCCGCTTTGCACCATCTCGCGCATCAGCACCAGCGTTTCCTCGGCGACTTTGAAATCGGCAAAGCGTGCGGCGAAGCGCGCCACGCGCAAAATACGCACCGGGTCTTCACCGAACGCCGGGCTGACATGACGCAGTACTTTTGCAGCCAGATCGCCTTGCCCGCCGTAGGGATCAATCAGCGCGCCGGCTTCGTCTTTGGCAATGGCGTTGATGGTCAGATCGCGCCGCGCTAAATCTTGCTCCAGCGTAACTTCGGGCGCGGCATAAACCTGGAAACCCTTATAGCCGCGCGCGGTCTTGCGCTCAGTGCGCGCCAGCGCATATTCTTCGTGGGTTTGCGGATGCAGGAACACCGGAAAATCCTTGCCTACCGGCTGATAGCCTTGCCGCACCATCTCCTCCGGCGTTGCCCCCACCACCACGAAATCATGGTCCTGCACCGGTAGGCCGAGCAGCTCATCGCGTACCGCGCCGCCCACTGTGTAGATTTTTCCTGACACCTGATTCCTGATTCCTGACGCCTGACGCCTGATTTATCGCCGCGCGTTGCAGCGGAAACCATCGTAGTGCGAATGCTCCACACCCTGCGCGAGGTATTTTGGCGCTATCACTTCCATCGTCGTGGGCTGAAAGCCAAACACCGCGGGGAAGTCACAGCCACATACACTATTGCCCAGCAAGGCATAGTAATCGTCGCGCGTCATGAGCTTGCCGGGCAGCATTTCTAATAACCAAGCCTGAAAATAAGACAGCCGGTCATTGAGCGAGAATAGCGGACGCTTAATGCCTTGCAGTTGCGCCACATAGGCCACCAGTTGTTGCAAGGTGTAAATCTTGGGGCCGCACAAGTCGTATGCCTGGTCATAGGTCGCGGGATTTTCCAGGCTCAGCACGAACGCGCGCGCCACATCCTCCACGTACACCGGCTGCAATTTGGATTGGCCACAGGCCAGCGCCATGACGGGCAAGCGCCGCAGCAGGCAGGCGAATTGATTGAGAAAGGAATCTTCCGGGCCGAAAATCACCGAGGGACGAAACACCGTAACCGCCATGCGCTGACCGCGAGTGAATTTCGGGCCATCGAGATACCAACGTTCGTTGTCAGAGTGCGGCTGCCCAACCTCGCGCAGCATCGCCTCACCCGCGCCTTTGGAGCGCAAGTACGCGCTGCTCGACGTGGCGTCGGCATTCAGTGCGCTCATGTGCAGCACGCGTTTGATGCCGTGTTTGGCGCAGGCCTGCACGATTTTGCGCGGCAGCTCGATGTGCGCTTGATGAAAATCGCCGCGCCGCGCGCTCGGCTTGTCGATGCGGCCAACGTTTTTCTCATGCAGGATGCCGACCAGGTTGATCACGGCATCCATGCCTTCCAGCAAGCTGCTCAAAACACTCGGATCGTGAATATCGGCCTCCACCACATCCACGCCGGGCAGCACGATCAAATCCTTGGCGCGCTCGCGATGGCGCGTCGGCACGCGCACCTCATAACCGCCGTTGTCCAGCAAATGCACGATGTGGCGGCCGACAAAACCGGCGCCGCCGATAACGCAAACTTTGCGAATCTTGGGAAGCGCCGCGTGCGCCTTAGTCTGATTTTCTTGCGAAGTCATATCTGCCTTAAATGCATTGTTTTAGAAAAAACATTTAGCCGCGAATTAACGCGATAAAGTTTAACCTGAAAGGGGTAGACGCGGGAGGCACTTATTTGCCGGGTTTGGCCAGCTCGGCCAGCAGCACCTTCTGTGCGCTGTACGGCTTGCCGCGACGCGGCGCCAAGCGCTTATATTCGCCGGACGCCGCCATCTCCCAGGCTTGGCAATTATCTTTGAGATAGGGTTCGAGCCCTTCTTTGATGACGCGGCGCTTGAGCTTTGTATCCAGCAGCGGAAACGCGACTTCGATACGGCGATGCAGGTTGCGGTGCATCCAATCCGCGCTGGAGAGATAGATGTCTTCCGCGCCGCCGTTATGGAAATAAAAGATTCGGGTGTGCTCGAGAAAGCGCCCCACCAGCGAGCGCACCCGGATCGATTCCGACACACCGGGAATGCCGGGCTTCAACGCGCATACGCCGCGAATAATCAAATCGATTTTCACGCCGGCTTGCGCGGCCTCGTACAAAGCTTGAATGATTCTCTCATCCACCAGCGCATTCATTTTGGCCATGATGCGCGCTTCACCTCCCGCACGCGCATGCTCGATTTCTTTGCGGATCGCGGCAAGTATGCTGGATTTCAAAGTAAACGGCGCTTGCCACAAATGGGTCAACTTGCCTGCCTTGCCCAAGCCGGTGAGCTGCACGAAAACATTGGCCACGTCGGCGCAGATTTCCGGATTCGCGGTAAATAGACCGAAATCGGTATAAAGCTTGGTGGTGCGCGGATGATAATTGCCGGTGCCGAGGTGCACATAGCGCTTCAAACCGGCTTCCTCGCGCCGCACCACCAGCACCATCTTGGCGTGGGTCTTATAGCCGACCACACCGTACACCACATGCGCACCAGCTTGCTCCAGCCGTTGCGCCCAATTGATATTGGCCTGCTCGTCGAAGCGCGCCAGCAATTCCACGACCACGGTGACTTCTTTCCCGCTTTGCGCCGCGGTGATCAGCGCTTCCATCATCTCCGAATCGGCGCCGGTGCGGTACACGGTCTGCTTGATCGACAATACCTGCGTATCGCGTGCGGCGAGTTGGATGAATTCGGTCACCGGGCCGAACGACTGAAATGGGTGGTGCAGCAGAATATCTTCTTTACGGATCGTGGCGAACAGATCGCCTTCTTTCGCCAATGCCGGCGGCAAGCCTGGCGTGAAGCCGGGATAGCTGAGATCTGGCCGCTCCACCCAGGACGGCACTTGCATCAACCGCACCAGATTCACCAAGCCACGCACTTGATATAAATCGTCCGATGCCAAGCCAAATTGGCTGAGCAAAAAACTCGCCATTTCGGGCGAGCAATTGTCAGCCACTTCCAGCCGCACCGCATTGCCGAAGTGGCGATGCGATAGTTCGCCTTGCAGCGCCTCGCGCAGGTTGGTGACTTCTTCCTCGTCCACGAACAAATCGGAATTGCGCGTCACGCGAAATTGGTAACAGCCTTTCACATGCATGCCGGCGAACAATTCGCCGACATGCGCGTGCAATACCGAAGACAGAAACACAAAACCATATTCGCACCCCGCCACCTCATGCGGTAGGCGGATAACGCGCGGCAGGATACGCGGCGCTTGAACAATAGCAGTGCCGGAATTGCGGCCGAAGGCGTCTTTGCCTTCCAGCTCCACCGCGAAATTGAGACTCTTGTTCAACACGCGTGGGAAGGGGTGCGCGGGATCCAATCCAATCGGCGTCAGCACGGGCATCACTTCGCGGAAAAAATAGTCTCGTACCCATTGGCTTTGCGCGGCATTCCATTGGGTACGGCGCAAGAAGCGCACCCCTTCCCGCGCCAACTCGGGCAGGATCACGTCGTTGAGCAAGGCGTATTGCTGCGCCACCAGTGCATGCGCGCGTTGCGCTATCGCCTTAAACGCCTGACGGGGTGCTAACCCATCCGGGCCAGCTACGTCGCTATGGAATTTGATTTGCTCTTTGAGTCCCGCCACGCGAATCTCGAAAAACTCGTCCATATTATTCGAGACGATGCACAGGAATTTCAGCCGCTCCAGGATCGGCACCGCCTCGTCCTCGGCTTGCGCCAACACGCGCGCGTTGAACTCAAGCTGAGCCAGCTCGCGATTGAGATAGAGTTCGGGTGCGTCGAGATTGGGCATGGTGGTGAGGTACGCTTAAAAGAATATTTTAACCACGGGGGCCCCGTGGTTCACATGTTTTTAAGAAAATGCAAAAGGCCGCTAAGGTAGCGGCCTTCTTTGGGTATTGGCGAATTTTGTGACCGTTTCGTGACGCTTACTTGCCTTTGCCTTGGGGCACGAAACCAGCCGGCATTTCGCTGCCGCCGCCGAAGAAATGACCTTCCATCTGCGCCGCCAAGTACTGGCGCGCCTTGATATCCGCCAGGTTAAGCCGGTTTTCGTTCACCAGCATGGTTTGCAGCTTGATCCAGCCTTGCCATGCTTCCTTGGAAACGCTCTCGAAAATTTTCTTGCCCAATTCGCCGGGATAGGGGGGGAAATCCAGGCCTTCCGCTTCGCGGCCGAGTTTCACGCAATGCACCATACGCGCCATGATCTTGCCTTTCAGGAATATCGTAAAACGCTAATGATAGCGCAAATAACCCACTTTCAGGCGCTCAAGAACCCTTAGTCAACGCGGGGTGTTGGCCGCGCGGCATGTCGAGATGGTAGCCCTGCACCAGATCGACGCCGAACACTTTCAACATCTCCAAGGTCTCGGCATCCTCTACGAACTCCGCCACGGTGATTTTGCGCATGCCGCGTGCCACGTCCACGATGGATTTAACGAACACCTGGTTGTCGCGGTCATTGGACAGATCGCGAATGAACAGGCCATCTATTTTGAGAATATCCGCCTTCAGGTGCTTGAGGTAGGCGAAGGAAGAAAAACCAGTGCCGAAGTCATCCAGACAAACGCGGCACCCAGTTTGGTGCAGTGCTTCAATGAAGCGCTGCGCGTCGTGCAGATCGGATACCGCTGCGGTTTCGGTTAACTCTACCAGCAGACGATAGGGTTCCACCTCATGTTTACTCAACTCCTCGGCGATGTACTGCGGCAGCAGCGGATCGTCGAATGAGCGGCCGGATATATTGACTGCGAGTGAGGGAATGTCGCGCGACTCGGCCAGCAAAGCAACGCTTTGGCTGATCACCCAGCGATCGATTTCCAACACCTTGCCGGTTTTTTCCGCCAGCGGAATAAAGTGGCCGGGCATGATGATGCGCTCCGGATCGCTTTCGTCCACCATGCGCACCAGCACTTCAAGGTGGGACAGCGTGCCGTCGGTGGCGCTGTACACGCCTTGAAAATGCAAGCGCAGCAGGTTCTTTTCCAGTGCATTGCTGATGCGCTCGTTCCAACTGAGACGCGATAACATCTCGCGCGAGGCATCAAGATCGGAGCGGTAACTGCGCCAAGCGTTCTTGCCCGCCTCCTTCGCCTGGTACATGGCCGCGTCGGCATGCGCAATCAACTCTTCCGCGTTGTTGGCATGCTCAGGGTAAAGCGCAATGCCGAGACTGGTGGTGAGCCGGATATTCTGGCCTTCGAAGCGGAAGGGGATTTGCGAAATCGAGCGCACGATGCGCTCGGCCAACATCGCTGCCTCTTTATCGCTTGCATCCGGCACCAGCACCGCAAACTCATCGCCGCCCAGACGGCTGAAGATTTCGTTGCGCCGAATCAGGGTGCTGACCTCGCCTGCGACGCGAATCAGCATAGCGTCGCCGGCGCGGTGGCCAAAGGTGTCGTTTACATACTTGAACTCGTCCAGGTCAAAGAACAGCAGCGCACCACGCGTGTTGCGCCGATCAGAATCCACCAGCATGCGCCCCAACTCTTCTTGGAAGCGATGACGGTTAAACAGGCCGGTAAGCGAATCGCGCTCGGCAAGGTAGATCAACTGCTCGGCGGTTTGACGCTCACGCGTGACATCCTCGTAAACCCACAGGCGACCGATAAAGCGCCCCTCCCGATCGCGCACGGGATAGGACAGCTGGGTCACCACGCGGCCGTCGGCCATGACGATCTCGAATGTCTCCGATACCTCATGTGTATCCATCACGAACAGGATGTGCTTGGAGAAGTGATCCGGGCGCGCCAGTACATTGGCAGAGAAGCTAAGTACTTCGGTGGTCAGCCGTCCGGTGAGATCGGTATTTTCGCGGATCAGCCAGACGCGACGGAACGCCGGGTTGACGTAGATCACGCGGTTTTCGGCGTTTTCGAACAAAATGCCGATATTCATGGCAGAGAGTAGCGAGCTCATGCGCGCTTGTTCTTGCTGCGCCTGCTCGAGTAGGCGGCGCTGGATATCTTCCGACTGGCGCAACTCAGCGACCGCCTCATGCAGCACGAACTCGGATTGCTTCAACTCAGTCACATCGCGCACGCTGCTGCGATGGCCGAGAAACTCATGATTCGGGCCATAGATCGGCTGCCAGGATACGGACGCCCACACGATATCGCCGTCTTTACGCTGCAAGCGGAACTCGAACGACTCGCCCGTACCGCCGCGCACCGCGCTCGCGAATGATTTGCGCACCCGCTCTTGATCATCGGCCACGATCAGTGGTGTGGGAAAGTCTTCCATCGCCAGGCATTCCGCAACGCTATAGCCGGTCATGCGCTCGACTGAAGGATTGACCCAAATCAGCTTGCCGTCGGGATCGACCCAGTTCTCCCAATCGTAGGTGTAATCGGCAATCGCGTGAAACTTGGCCTCGTTTTGAGCCAGCGCCTCCATGCGTTGGCGCACTGCCTGTGACATGCGGTTAAAACTATGAGTGAGCACCCCCACTTCATCATCGCTTTTCACCGCCAGCTCGACGTTGAAATCGCCCTCCGCTACTTGCTGGCTGGCTTGAGTCAACAAGCCCAGGTGACGGGTGAGCCAAAGGCCGATCAAGGTCAGCAACACCAGGGTGAGCAGCACTTCGGCTGCCGCAATGAAAATGCTTTGCTGCGTCAACTGACGCCGAGATTGGGCCAGGCTTTCCAGTGACAGGCCATAACGCAGCTCGCCGTATTTCTGATTGGTATATTCGATCGAGGTTTTGGTGTTGAACAGGCGTGAGCCAGCCGCCTCGGCGGACTCGATATCCTTATCCAGCGTGGGCAGGGGGCGGCTTCGATCCCAACCCGCAGACACCACAATCTTATTCTGCGTGTCCAGCAGGATCAGATAAGCCACGCCCTTATCGGAGCGAATTTCTTTGAGGATCTCGCTTAAGGTGGCGTAATCACGCTGCGCCATCGGGCCAATGAGCGAGGCGTTAAAGAGGGGTTTGAGGTCGCTGTCCGTGAGCTTGGCTTGCGCCACCAGACTGTTATCGGTGATGCGCACGCTATTGCCCACCAACAGCGAGAGCATGACAACTTCCACGAGGACGCTGGCGAAAACAAGTTTCGCGCGCAGAGACTTAAAGATGGACAGCTTGAACAAATGCGGCGCTCCGAGTCTGAATTGTTATTCTAATTTTTCGGCAACCAATTACGCGCGGGCATACTAACATGCCTGCTTTGGTTTAACCATTACAGCTACAGGCAAACGCCACTGGCATGAATGCATGCCGATCGATCAGGGCGGCATCGTTTCCAGGATGCGCTTCAGTTCTTTGATGAGCGGATCGATGCTTTTCATATCAGCCTCATCGACAGGGCGTATACCTTCGAAGCCACTGCTCTTCAAAAAAGCGCGGCCTTCTGTGGTATTCGCAAACTGCAGTAGTAACTCTCTGACACGCGCCACCCCGGCCTGACCCAGGCGCGGATGCGCTAAAAACATCACATGCGGCAAGCGCTGAGTTTGCGCAATAACGCGTACGCTATTACGCAACGCATCCGGCATCTGCTGCAAAGCCGCGTTCTCGGTAATCGCCGCCTCGGCTTCATTGCGCTGCACGGCCAGCACCGCATTGCTATGCGAGCCAGCATCATGGATCGAAACATTCGCGTCGTTGACCAAACCGTTGTCTCGCAATAGCTGGCTACCCACGATAGAGACCAAGGCAATCTTGTTCGGCGTGGCGACACGCATGCCTTTCAGGTCTTTCAAGGTTTGGATCGGCGAGGCCTTGGCCACCACGACCACGCCGCGTAGCTCCCGCGTGAACATCGTGAGCGGAACATAGCCTGCCTCCTGCTGCGCCAAACGCGCCAAGTGCGGCGGCATCATCACCACATCGTATCCGCCCGCCTGAGTGCGATCGGCAAAGGCCTTGAAACTGGGTGCGGTGAACAAATTGGTTGGGCGATTCAGCCCTGCTTGTAAAAACCCGCGCACCGGCTCGTACAAATCCAGCAGCGCACGTGTGCTGAGATAGGGGAAAACACCCACCTCAACCCCGCTGGGCGTGTCTGCGGCGACCGCCGGCCCCGTCCAACCCAATAGCAGCGCCAGCGCTGCACTGGAAATATTCAGTCGAAATATCCTATTGCCCAGCATGAGTCCTCTCTCCCTAGCCTTTATATCGGCTTGGAACAAACAATCTTCACAAACTCAAATCGCACGCAGCCCCCGTCAAAGGTAAGGGGGCAAACACCGCCAGCATTAGATTCGCTTAATGAAAACTTTTGACTTGCGTTGGTAGTTGTAGAGCACTTGCTTCTTACGCGGCAGATCATTCACGTCGGCTTCGGCGTAGCCCCGCTCCACAAACCAATGCGCGGTTTGCGTGGTCAGCACGAATAGGCGCTTGAGTTTTTTCTTGCGCGCCGCCGCCTCCACAAACGCGAGCAAGGTCGCGCCGCGCCCTGCGTCGCGATAATCCGCATGCACGGCCAGGCACGCCAGCTCAGCCGCTTTTTCTTCTGCGAACGGATACAACGCCGCGCAGCCAATGGTGATGCCGTCGTGCTCCAAAATATAAAAGCGCTCGATTTCCATTTCCAGTAATTCGCGCGAGCGGCGTACCAGCACACCCGCTTCTTCCAGCGGTTCGATCAAGGACAGAATCCCGCCCACATCCTCGATGGTCGCCTGGCGCAGCGACTCCACCGGCTCGGGCGAGATCATGCTGCCAATGCCCTCGCGGGTGAATAACTCTTGCAAAATCGCGCCGTCCACATGGCGCGAAATGAGATGCGCTCGCGCCACACCGTTCTGGCACGCTTTGACCGCGCACGGCAGATAAAAGCCCACGTCGAGCGGCAATTCGCGCGCGGATTTGACGATCTTCAACGCTTCTTGCGCGGTCAACTCTTTCAGCATCCGGCCTTTGACGTCGGTGACCCCCGGTGTATCCATCATGAAAATCAGCTTCTCGGCATTGAGCGCAATCGCGGCGTGCGTGGCCACATCTTCCACGGTGAGATTGAATACCTCGCCGGTGGGCGAGTAGCCAATGGGCGAGAGCAGCACGATTTCGTTTAGGTCCAAGCGGCGCTGAATTGCGACCGCATCCACCTTGCGCACAGCACCCGTGTGCTGCAAATCGACACCGTTGTGCACGCCCATCGGCTTGGCGGTGACGAAGTTGCCGGACGCCACCCGAATATCGGCGCCCGCCATCGGCGAATTCGGCAGCCCCATGGAGAGCAGCGCCTCGATCTCCACCCGCACCGAGCCCGCCGCTTCTTTTACGCAGGCGAGCGCCTCGGAATCGGTGACGCGCAGGCCATCCACATACTGGATGGTCGCGCCGCGCTCCTTCAACTCGGCCTCGATTTGCGGCCGCGCACCATGTACCAGCACCACCCGCACATCGAGCGCGTTGAGCAGATTCACATCGTGCGCCAGCGCATAGAATTCACCCTCGCTCACCACTTCGCCGCCAAAGGCAATGACAAAGGTGCGCCCGCCGAAGGCGTGAATATACGGCGCCGCGGAACGGAACCAATTCACAAAGCTTTGTGTTTTGAGTTTTGGGGCTGGCACTTGAGATATCACCTTAATTTTTCCAACAGTACCCGAATTTACTACGAGGAATCAATGCTTAATAGCCATTGTTAATGCGAAACACGAGGGAAAGCGCGTATTTAGTAGTCACCCCAAAGTATTTGCAGCGCGGCCAACGCCGCAAGGGCCGCGGTTTCCGTGCGCAAGATGCGTGGCCCCAGCTTAACCGCGATATAGCCGCATTGCTTCAAAGCAGCATGCTCATGGTCGCTAAACCCGCCCTCCGGCCCCGCCGCCAGCAGCACCGGCCCCAAGGGTTTTTCCAGATCACGTAAGCTCAGCTCAGCATCAGGCGATAAATGAATGCGCAACTCCCCACCCGACGCCTGATGCCCGACGCCTGACGCCTGACCTAAGCACTCCATCAAGCCCGACACGGGCCGCACTTCCGGCACCACATTGCGCCCACTCTGCTCGCACGCCGATGCGACCACACTCTGCCAATGCTGCATGCGCTTTTGCATGCGCTCGCCCGATAGCTTCACCACACTGCGCTCGGCTTGAATCGGTTGAATCGCGCCCACGCCCAATTCAACGGATTTTTGCAGCGTGTAATCCATGCGTTCGCCACTGGAAATGCCTTGTACCAATAGCACGTTGAGCGGGGACTCGCAGGAGAGGGGCGCAGCGCTTTCAATCAGCACCACGACCGCCTGCTTATCGATGCGCACGATCCGTGCGCGATATTCGCAACCGTCACCGTTGAAAAGCCGCACCAAATCATTTTCGCCTAAGCGCAGCACACGCACGGCGTGGTGCGCAGCGGCTTGCGGCAGCGCAACGCGCGCACCAGGCGCCAAATGGTCGGGGAAATAAAAACGGGGAATGCGCATATAAAAAGAGGGGGCTTATTGCTTCGCGGGCTTGCTCGCTGCCATCACTTGCTTGAGTTCGCGCACATAGGGATCGAGCATCGCCAATTCGCCGGACTTCACTTCGCGCAGGGTGTCGTAGCCCAGGCTGACCACAAACTCCTTGCCTTCCGGCGTTTGCACAAACGCCAGAATCGCCGCTTTGACCGCCGCCACGCGCTGCGCAGATAAGGCGGGATGCGCCAGATACACCACGCCCGGCCCGCCGGAATCCTTGGATTGGCCCAGCGAGCGCACACGATCCTTCAAATCGGATTTGGCCGCGACAAAGGCGCGGTTGGAAATGAATCCCGCATCCGCCACGCCCTCCGCCACGGCATGTAGGGTGGTGGTATGCGTAAGATTCGACTGCAAGGTGACATCTTGGCCCGGCTTCAATCCGGCTTTCTTCAGCCAATCGGCGCCCAGTTGCGACACAATGGCATAGGGGCCGGGCGTGGCGATGGTTTTACCGCGCAGGTCTTTGATGTCTTGAAATGCGCTGTCTTTTCTCACCAGTAGGGTGGCATAGGTATCCCAGCCGGGGCGCAGCATGGGTTGGTAGCCCGCTTCCAACTCGGCCAAGCGGGCGGCATGCGCGACCGTAATCACAAATAGGTAGTCGCGCCGCTGAGTGCGCTCGATGAAGCTCGCATAGTCGGGTGCGGTCACGATGCTGACCGGTTCATGCAAACGCTGCTCGAGAAAAGTGCGCAGCGGCTTATAGCGTTCCAAGATAGTGGGCGTGGGGAGATAGGGAACAATGCCGATTTCAAGCGCAGTGCTGGGCTGCGCATTGACCGGCAGTGACAATCCGATGAGCAAAGCGCCCACGGGAAAAGCGGCCATTAGCCGTCGAAAAACACACTTGATCATTTCATTCCCCAGACACGCACGAACAAAAAACTGCTTAAAACAGCGTGGTATTATAGCTTTTGGTTTCATATAGCAAGGATATGCTTCGATGGTGAGTTTGACCACACCCGTCTGCGACTTTGGCTGGACGGCGCCGGATTTCGATCTGCCCGGCGTCGACGGCAAGCGCTACACCCTGACCGACGTCAAAGGCCCCAAGGGCTTGCTCGTGATGTTCATCTGCAATCACTGCCCCTACGTTAAAGCGGTGCGCCAACGCATCGTGCGCGATGCGCAGGAATTGATGCAACACGGCGTCCATTGCGTCGCCATCAGCGCCAACGATGCCGCGCACTTTCCCGAAGACAGTTTTAACAACATGAAACGCATTGCCGTCGAGTGGGACCTGCCTTTCCCCTATTTGTACGATGAGAGCCAAGCCGTCGCCCAAACCTACGGCGCGGTATGCACGCCAGATTTTTTTGGCTTCAACGGCCAGCTCGAATTGCAATACCGCGGCCGGCTCGACGCATCACGCAAAGAAACCGCACCGGAAAATGTGCGCCGCGACCTGTTTGAAGCCATGCTGCAAGTGGCTAAAACCGGCCACGGTCCGCAAGATCAGATTCCGAGTATGGGTTGCTCGATTAAATGGAAAGAATAGAATTCGGAATTCCGAATCCTGACCAGATGCTTCACGCCCTCCTCGACATCGTCAAAGTCGTCGCTCAACGCGAGATCGTGCCGCGCTATCTCAAAGTCGCGCACGAACGCAAAGTCGATGGCAGCATCATCACCGAAGCGGATATGGCGGCGCAGCAAGCGCTCACTGAAGGCTTGCAGGCGATTAACGGCTGCCCGGTGCTGGGCGAGGAAATGACGCCCGAGGAACAGCAAGCGCTGTGGAAACAACATAATGGAACCGGCTTATGGATTCTCGACCCGGTGGACGGCACCTCCAATTTCGCCAACGGCCTGCCTTATTTCGCGGTATCGGTGGCGCTCTACCAAAGAGGCCGGCCCGTCATGGGTACGGTATACGCCCCGGAGGCGAATGAATTGTTCTGGGCCGAAGCGGGCAAGGGCGCATTCCTGAATGGCGAGCAGCTGCCGATCAAGGGGCGCGCGCCTGAAAACCTGAAACGCGCCATGGCCGGGGTGGATTTGAAACGGCTCCAGCCCAAACTCGCTTCCGTACTGGCCGCAACCCCGCCTTATGTGTCGCAGCGCAATTT
>JAUXTZ010000191.1 GCA_030681095.1 Burkholderiales bacterium | reverse complement strand
AACGCCGGCACGGCCTAGCTGTAGGCGTCAGTTGATAACGCGGCTCAAGACCGCCCTTAAAATGCGCATACTTCCCTTTTTTGTATTGTTTTTCGTCATTGGATCAGCACAGTCAAAACAGCCTGATCCCGTGGTATTGATCGCCGGCGATGTGGCGCAATGCGATTCACCTGGTACGCAACTAACTAAGCAATTGATTAAAGATTTGCCCTATCCCGTGTTGGCGGTGGGTGATTTGGCCTATCCCAATGGCACCCCAGAAGAATTCGCCCGATGCTATGAACCGACTTGGGGCGCATTCAAAAATCGCACTTATCCCGTGCCAGGCAATCATGACTTTCGTACCCCTGGCGCAGCGGGCTATTTCGACTATTTCGGCGCCCGCGCGGGCGACCCCGCCAAAGGCTATTACAGCTTCAATCTTGGGCAGTGGCATATTCTCATGCTCAATAGCAATCGGGAACTCGAGCCCGGTTCTCACCAGCTTGCGTGGCTAGCAGCGGATCTGCGTCAACATACGCAGCAATGCGTGCTGGCTATTTGGCACCACCCGCGTTTTTCTTCAGGCAAACACGGCAACGATGTGCGCACGCAGGCGCTGTGGGCGGCGCTCTACCAGCATGGGGTGAGCGTGCATGTTTCGGCGCATGACCATGATTACGAGCGTTTCGCTGCCATGAATGATCTGGGTGAGCGCGACGATGAGCGTGGCATCCGCGCCTTTGTCGCGGGCACGGGCGGCGCCAAGCTGTACGAGCTAAAGCAACGCCACGCTTTAAGCCAAGTCTGGCAGGGCGAGAGCTGGGGTGTGTTAAAGCTTACGCTGCGCCCGAAAAGCTTTGATTGGGAGTTTCTGCCCGTCGCAGGCAGCACATTCAAGGATGCGGGCAGCGCGCAGTGTGTGAAACGGCGCCGGCCTTAAGTCTTACCTTGTCGCAAGCCGCTGCGCTTGCCATAATGAATCGATTGAATCTTGTCGGTATGCAGTCATGAAAGGTTTCCACCTCGAACAAGCAGCGGGCGTGAATGAATGCTACGCCGTGATCTACGCACCGGGTCGCAACCGCAAGCGCTTCCCCGAGAATTGCGTGCATGTAAAGGACACCGAGCAGGCAGCACGTGACGCGGCCGATGCCGCGAAAGATTTGTTCCCCGCGCTGGTGATCGGCCCATCGCGTTCCTCTGAAGGTTTTCGTTTGTATTATTTGCGCGCATGGCTCGATTAATCTTCCTACTGCTAGTCGCGTTCGCGGCGAGCTTCGTTCCGACCTACGCCAAAGAAAGCAGCGTCAGCCCGGGCATCAACGCGCCCTTCGCGCAGCCTAATTTTGAAGAATGGGTCGAGCGTTTCGAACGCGGCGGGCGCGAGGTATTCGATAAGCGCTTTGATATCGTCGCCGCGGTGGACATCAAACCTGGCATGGTGGTGGCCGATATCGGCGCCGGTACTGGCCTGTTCACGCGCTTGTTTTCGCCTGAAGTCGGGGTGAAGGGCCGGGTGATCGCAGTCGATATTTCCAAAACTTTCATCGACAACATTTTGAAAAATGCGCGTCAGCGCGGCTTGAAGAATGTATCCGGCATCGTCAATGAAGCGACCGATGCCATGCTGCCGCTCGCTTCGGTCGATATTGTGTTCGTGTGCGATACCTATCACCATTTCGAATACCCAAAGCAGATGTTGGCTTCGATCCACCGCGGGCTAAAGCCGAATGGGGCGCTAGTCATCGTCGACTATGAACGCACTGCCGGAAAAAGCTCGGCCTGGGTGATGGAGCATGTGCGCACCGACAAGGCAACGGTCATCCGCGAAATCGAAGCGGCCGGCTTCCGTTTGGCGGAAGACCGGCCGCTGATGCAGACGAATTACTTTTTACGTTTCGTTAAGCGCGACTAAGTCACCGGCTGGTGCTCATCGAGCGACCAATAGCGCAAAAAGTGTTTACCGCCCCAGCGCACCCGACGTGGCCCCTGCCCCGCTTGGGAAATAATCTCCCCTAACGTGCTGTTATCCATGAGCGGTCGGCCCTCGCGGTAGGGGATAGTCGAGTGTTGAATCAGCCAGGGGCGGTTATCCGCCGTGCGCATACCGAATGAGATTTCGAAATCCAGCAGCTCGATGAGCTGCGCGCGTTCCGGTTCCTTCAGCTCGATCAAGGTTGCCAGCGAATCAGCGCGCTGCGTCGCCACCAAGCGATCGCGCACAAACATGAAATACGCCCCCACCACCAGCAAGTAGCCACGGCGTTGATCATCGCTGTCTGGGCCGATGCCCGCATCTTGAAAGCGCAGCGCGACAATTTCATTTTCACCATCCGCCAATAATTCCCACACCACGCGCTCACGTCCATCCAGCGTTTCTTCCTTCAGTAGGGTGGCATCGCGCTGCATGCGGCGCAGATAGGGATCGCCCCGGCGCGGCAAGTAATCAATCTGGCGCCGCCGATGCAGGATATCGTCCTGTGCGATGCAGGCGCCGGAGACGCCCCCTTGTTGCGCGAGCAGTATCAGCTCTTCATCGCTGAAATCCGCCCACGTCTGCCGCCCCGTGAAATCCGGGCGATCGAGGGGAATCGCTAAGCTCGCATGCAAGCGGTGCGTTTGCAGCCAAAAGCCGCGCTCAATATTCGAACGCTTGCGCCAGGCTCCGACATAGTCTTCGGGCACGTCGGTGTTGTTGATCGGCAAAGGAGTCGTCATCGGACAGGACTTGAGTTAAAGGTTAAGCTGAAACCCCGCAGTTCATTGAATCACGGAGTACACAGCGTACACGGAGGAAATACAATTGTGGACATCGTTCTGGCTCATCCATCGGATGGCGGAACTGTGCGACCCTTTTGGAGGAGATGCAAATGAGCAGGATGCACAACCCCGTTCACCCCGGCAAAATACTTCATGACCTTTGGCTGGAGCCGCTGGGCGTAAGCATTACCTATGCAGCGGAAAAACTTGGCGTAAGCCGCAAGACGCTATCCAAGATCATCAACTGCAACGCGGGTATATCTGCGGACATGGCACTCAGGTTATCCGCCTGGCTGGGAACGACCCCTGATCTGTGGCTTGGCATGCAAGCGCAATGGGAGCTGTGGCAGGCGGAGCAACTGCCGAGACCAAAAATCAAGCCGCTGGAGCGGATAGCGGCTTGAGCGTTGTTGAATTGGGCTGGCGATTATTGAACCTAAGCCCAACTTGACCCCAATTTCACCCGTTGTGCCAGCAAGATGACATGCCCAATCTTGCCGATGAAGCGATTAACGGCCATAATCGCTTCATAATTTGGAGCGAATAGGGCATGCAAACGCCTCACATGTGGATCTGGCAACAACCCGACTGGCCGCAGTTCCGCTGGGACCAGGGAGCGCTGGCCCCGGTGTTGGCGCGTGCACGGCTGGCGCAGGGAAAGGTGCTCGGTGCCACCCAGTTGCTCGATGCCAACCTGACCTTGGAGGCTGTGGCCGCCATCCTGGTCGAGGATGGGGTTACCACCAGCGCGATCGAGGGCGAGCGCCTGGATCTGGAAGCGGTACGGTCGTCGGTTGCGCGCCATCTTGGCTTGCCTACCGCAGGTCTGCCTGCACCACCGCGCGCTGTCGATGGCTTGATCGAGGTGCTACTCGATGCTACCCGTCACTTCGCCTCGCCCCTGATGATAGAGCGCCTGTTCGGCTGGCAGGCATCCCTGTTCCCCACGGGCTACTCGGGGCTGCACCAAATCCGAACCGGCGCACTCCGGGAACATGAGCCGATGCAAGTCGTCTCCGGGCGCATCGGTCATGAGCGCGTTCATTTCACCGCGCCACCGCGTGAGGGGCTGGACCTGGAACTGGGTCGCTTTCTGGCTTGGTTCAATGGCGATGCTTCCAATTCGGCGATCGACCTGGACGGACTGATCCGCGCGGGTCTTGCGCACCTGTGGTTCGTGACGCTACACCCTTTCGAAGACGGTAATGGCCGACTGGCCCGTGCCATCACCGACATGGCCTTGTCGCAGGACGAGCATCAGCCGATGCGATTTTTCAGCCTGTCAGCACAAATCCTGCGCGAACGAGAGAGCTACTACGACATCCTCGAACGCACACAACGCGGCGCGCTCGATGTCACCGACTGGCTGGCGTGGTTCCTGGTGCAAGTCGAGGCTTCGGCCACGGCGGCGGAAAAGACCGTCGCCAACACACTGACAAAAGCCAGATTCTGGCTGCGGCACCAGGCTACGGATATCAACGAGCGCCAGCGCAAAGCGCTTAACCGCCTGCTCGACGCCGGCCGGGACGGCTTCGAAGGCGGCATCAACACCCGCAAGTACATGAGCCTGACCAAGACCAGCCGCGCCACGGCTTACCGTGAGTTGGCCGCACTGGTCGAGAAGGGTTGCCTCATGCCAACTGGCAAGGGTGGGCGGAGTAGTGGGTATGAGATCGTTTGGTGATTCCGTTTCATACATATCCCATTGATTAACAATAATTTCATACAGAATAAAAACTTGATCATTCTGTTGGAATAGTAACATCAGGGCGAAATTATCTGGCGACGTAGCACGCTAAATTCAACGTGCTATAATTTTATTATAAATACATATTTATTTTGTATAATACATTTAAGATATGAGTGTGATATAGTTTGCATGTAACGTAAATTTGGAGGTTATATGGCGACTAGAAATAAGGCTGAAAAGTTCATTGAGCTGGCGAACAAGCGTGTCAACAAAGCCCTAAAGGACATGCAATTGATAGGCAATCTAGCCAATAGGCAGAATTATGAATTTACTGAGGAACAGGCGAAGAAAATAGTGAGGGCACTTCAGCAGGAGGTCGACATAATCAAGCAAAATTTTCAGAGCACAGATGAAGTTGGCCGTAATGATTTTAAGCTATAGACATAAAGGGTAAGCGTAACTCTGATGAGTGATAGACCATTAAAAGCAGGGGCATTGTTCTCAGGAATAGGTGGATTTTGTCTTGGTTTCGAGCAGTCAGGAATAAAAACAGCGTGGGCCGTCGAAAATAACCCGATGGCAGTAATGACCTATGCACACAATATAAAAGGCGTTCGCATAGTGGCGCATAACGGTGAGCCTGCAAGCATTAAAGATGTAAGTGTTGAGAAAGACGGCTTGGAGCCTGTGGATATCCTACATGCCGGTTTTCCCTGTCAGAGCTTCTCTCAAGCTGGGGAGCGGAAAGGATTCGACGATCCTCGCGGTCAGCTTTTTTACGAAGTCATCCGAATTGTCGAAGAGTTCAAGGATCGCAAACCTTCCGTCATCGTACTTGAGAATTCGCCACACATTCGCCATGGCGATGGTGGGAGTTGGTTCATCGAACTGACGAAGGAGATAAAGAAAGCGGGCTACTGGTTCAGGGACACAAATTGCGCGGAACTGGACCCTTACACCCTTACCCCCTTACCCCAGAAAAGAAACCGACTCTTTATGGTGGCGTTGTCTATCGACCATTTTAAAAATGGCAAGTTGAACTTTCCCAACCAGAAAAATGAAAATGTAAAAAATCTGGCCAATTACATAGATTTTTCCGGTTCGCTGGATGATGACAGCTACTACCTGCCAGAAGAAAATCGTTATCACAAAATGATTAGTAATGAGGTTGAAGATAAAGCCTGCATCTACCAGTTACGAAAATTCCTAGTACGGGTGAAAGAACCGGGCGTATGCCCGACACTGACGGCAAACATGGGTCTTGGGGGCCATAACGTTCCCTTCATTCATGACGCTAAGGGGTTACGGAAGTTGACGGAGTTTGAATGCCTAAGGCTACAAGGCTTTCCGGCAGGTTATACATTCCCAGATGAGGTGCTCAGAGCAAAAAGATACATCCAGGTGGGGAATTCCATCGCGATGCCGGTGGCAGCCCTACTGGCCCAAGCTGTAAAAGAAAAGATAGAGAAGGAGCGACTGTGACGTCAATAGCGAATATTGGATGGCAGCACCCGGTGGATGAATCCGACCAGTGGGACGGATTCAATGAACCTGGGATAGAGCACTTTGCAGGGAGCCCAATTCAACACTTAGCCCGGGAAGTAAATCAAAACGCCTTGGATGCCGGTGATGCCGACATTGTTGACGTCAGAATACGGCTCCATGAAGTCGAAGTGTCATCTATACCGCATTTGGCTGAGCTCAAGGCTAACCTAATTTCTTGCCATGAGGCTTCGTTACGGGAAAGTAAGAAGGCTGTGATATTTTTCGAGGCCGCTCAGGCCGAGTTGAATAAGCACAAAATTTCTGTGCTGGAAATTTCGGACTACAACACGCGTGGGATGAAAGGGCCATCCGTGAATGGAACGCCGTTCTATGCTTTTATGAAAGCAAAGGGCCAGTCTCGCAAAGGCAACGACACCGCCACGGGGTCTTACGGCATCGGAAAATTTGCACCCTACGCTGTATCGAAAATCAGGACGATTTTTATCTCGACCGTTTATCAGGAAGATTCGGGAGCCTACACTCAATTAACTCAAGGCAAGTCGGTTCTAATGTCTCACGACAAAGGCGGCAAGCGTAAGCAAGGTGTGGGCTTCTGGGGCATCCGAAAAAAATGTCAACCTGTCAGCGGCGTATCCCCGGACTTGCCTGAATGGATACAACGGGCTAACAGTGAAGCGAACCTACCGACCAGCAAAGGCAGCAAATTGACCGTGCTGGGCTTCGAT
This sequence comes from Burkholderiales bacterium, assembly GCA_030681095.1. GTDB lineage: Bacteria > Pseudomonadota > Gammaproteobacteria > Burkholderiales > Thiobacteraceae > RBG-16-58-11. Next base: position 3,835 of record JAUXTZ010000191.1, on the reverse strand, counting down.
GTAGCCCCCAACTGGCAGGCACACCTAGCAGTTTCAGTAGCAGAAAATTTCTTCGGAGCCATTAGCGATGGAAAGCTTAGGGTTGAAGTGGATGACAAGTACACTCTGGACCAGACCACCATCCATGAATTCTTCGAAAACGATAAGATCAGAGCGCTGATTAAAAATCTGAAAGACGAGCCCGAGCAGTTTGACAACAGCAAAAACTATCTTGCGGCGCATCATGGCGGTATCGAGGTCATCACCGAAGAAACCGAACAACGCGAGCTTGGTCTATGCCAAGTCAAAATATTAATCGGCGAGAACTTACCCAAGAAAGTCTGCGCACTACGTAATGGGATGTTCATCACGGACAGTTTGAACCGACTCAAAATATTTTCCGACTTCAAGGACTTTGTGGCGGTCTTTCACTGCCAGAGTACCAAGGGCAATGAATTATTACGCTCGATGGAACCGCCAAGGCACGATGATTTTGAGCCCGCACGCCTCCCAACGAAAGAGGAAAGGAAGCGCGGCAAAAAGGCGTTGGAAGACTTGGCCGAATGGGTGAAAGACATGCTCAAGAAGCATGCCAAAGACCCGGTATCTGAGGTGACTGTCATTGATGAGCTGAAGGATTTCTTCGGTGATGAAGGTGACGGGAACGACGGAAAAGGCATGGAAGAAATAAACCCATATGGCGAGGTCATCATTCGCGCGAAACCCATCCGAACCAGCATAAAGGCCGGTGAGAAATTGAGAGATGGCGACAACAGTGGTGATGGTGAAGGTGGCGAAGGTGGTGGTGGCGGAACCGGCGATGGTGGTGGAGACGGGCTTGGTGGTGGAGAAGGGCTTGGTGGTGGAGAAGGCGGTGAAGGTGGCGGATCGCAGAAATCCTTGGTGGACATCAACAATGTTCGCGCCATCTTGTCCGGAGCAAGCACCAGAAAAATCGCCTTTACCCCAGTTTCATCGGGAAAGATTGTGCTTCATGTGAAGGAAGCCGGGGCCGACAGCGATTACGATGTTGCCATTGTGAAGTCGGGGCTTGGCGTTCTAGCTAATGGCGGCGTGGTTCTGGACGTGCAGGCAGGTACGCGGATTAACGTGGATATCGAATTGAATCAGGTATTTTCAGGAGCATTGAAGGTGGTGGCCCATGAAATTTGATAAATACAAGGCGTTTCCATACCCCGTTCTACGCCCCGAGAGCGACGATTACAAAGATGGCGAATTTCAGGCTACTGTGGAGTTCGTCATAGCTGAGAACAACATCAAAGCCGCCATTGGCTACGCACTATCGGCTGAAGAAATCACGGATGAAATAGCCAAGGGGAATGCCGAATACGTCTGCATGATTTCTTGCCGCGATACCTATTTCCAGCAGGTCATATCGTCCTCTGAAAGAAAAATGGAAGCGAATTTTGATATTGGCGCCTTGCGTGGAGAGGTGCGGGTCAATCCCTATGTGGTGGTCAAGAAAGACATCGCCGCATACACATCGCCCGACATCAACGCTGAATTCGGCCCCGGCCCCTTCCAGTTTGTTGAAGGCGATGTGCTGGCGCAAGACGAAGCTCAAATATTTTATATTGACCGAGACCTGTTCAAACCCATCACGTCGGTGTTCGACTTGGTGAAGAAGGATGACTTGGTTGATGGAATATGGACTGTGGGTTTTGAAGAGAGTCACATTCAGATCGAAGTTAGCCCCAAAATGAAAGAGGCTATAGATGCTGCAAGGAACGACCACAAAAAACGGATCGTGCTCTTGAATTCGATCTATTTTGCGGCCGTGATGCAGGCCGTTCAGAAGTTGAAAAACCCCAATGAAAACTTTGATGGAAAGAAATGGGCGGAGGTCATTCGCAGGCAGGCGCACAACAAAGGCTTAAATCTTGATAGCCATGACGCCTACCTCATCACCGAACACCTGATGCAACAACCCATTATGCTGCTGGATGCCTATGTGTTTAAAGGAGGAAACCTATGAAGGCGCGATTCTTAAAGTCAATCAAAGTTCAAGAGCTCATGTCTACAATCAGCGAAAATCTGGAATCGTACCGGAATGGCGATTTCGATTTCATGACCAATGACCCCGCCCATTATTTTGAAACTGATTTAGACATCCAGGAAGACAGGCTGTCAGCGATTTGTTGCGATAAAGACGATTTTAAAGAAGTGGAATGCTGCATGCAGATGTATCAGGCCTTGGGCGAGGTTTCGCACTACCTTGCCAGGGATGAGCGCCTATGGGTCTATCTGTCCCATACTTTTTTGTTGGGTTATGCGCGGACCCGGTGGTCCATCCCAACAGATGACGAAGAGGCCATCAAGCACATCAAGACGCACTTCTTTTGTGTGGGCGCACGTGGCGTGGAAAGAGACAATGTGGCATCTCGCCTATGGTGGATGGCATCCTTATGCAACAGAACAGATGGAATGTCTCTTGAAGAAGCTCTGACTTGCTTCTTACACCAGTCAGATGTACGGGCGAATATCGTTGAACGGCCGACAACATCTCAGAATGTGCGAGTATTTTCTGCGGTGTTAAAAAAACTCAACGAATCTTATAAGTCAGACAAAACATTATTTAATCGGGAGAAATTTCGCTCGGTTATGAAGGGGCTTAATCTCAGGGGTGGCGTTAAGCTTTTGGGTGCGCTACCCGAAACAAGAATTATGCACATTCTTGAGGAGTGCATAGCCCAGGCAGGCTGATCTGGTCCGCTTCTGGCTGATGTTCCTGAGTACCAAGTTGAACAGCTTCGGTAACGAAATTCGGGGGCAAATCTTGTATCGCAACATTCACCAGATTCGAGCTACGCTCTACTCAAGCGACCCCACGATACTAAATGGTCGTGAGATGATCGCCGGGAGAGAAAGTTTTCTGGCTGGCGCGGGAAGGAGCTGACATGCCCCCAGGGAAGCATCCCGCAAACGTCGGTGAAGTCGCGATAGCGTTGAAATACCGCTATGCCGATTTCAACCACTACAATTTCAAAGACCCGCTCGACGAATTGCTGTTCATCATATGTAGCACGAAGACTGGCGAGGCCAACTATCGCGCCTCATTCGAGGCGCTCAAGGTGGCATTCCCAACACCTAATCAGCTTGCGCAAGCGACGGCGGAATACATTGCCAAGCCCATCGCAGTTGGCGGGCTATCGAACCGGAAATCGAAGGCTATCCGCTCGCTTCTGGACGCGATTGTGGCGAACTTTGGTGTGCTTACCTTGGAACCGCTACGCGAAATGAGTGACCGGGACGCTGAGACTTTTCTAACAGCACTACCGAATGTTGGAAAAAAAGTGGCGCGGTGCGTGATGATGTATGCCCTCGATCGTAAGGTTTTTCCGGTAGACACACATTGCTGGCGAATCGCCCGGCGGTTGGGCTGGGTCAGACCGAGTCAAAAAGATCGGCGCTGTGCGCCACGAGACATGGACCGCCTTCAGTCCAAAATCCCTCCGGACCTTCGTTACTCGCTACATGTGAACATGATTTCGCTGGGGCGCGAGATTTGCACCGCAACTGCGCCACGATGTGAAGAATGCCCAATAGCCGCATGGTGTCCCAGGATCGGTGTGTCGCGCGGAAAAAATAAGGGCGGGTTCAATTAAATTGTGTTGCCCATTGAAGCCGCCTGACTACCGCCGCTTTTCTTGATAGCGGTGGGATTCTAATTTACTCATCATCCGGCTACGTGACACTAGGCACTCATTAAATAAATGCGTTGTGTTGCTACGCAACGCTTGGTGGGTTACGCAAAAAACGCTAACTCACCCTACATTTTGCCTAAGTAAGTGCCATTCGTATCAGAACGCTTTTTTAAAAATGCCTTAATGCAAAG
>JAUXTZ010000185.1 GCA_030681095.1 Burkholderiales bacterium | reverse complement strand
ACCTGCAGCTCAAAGTCGCCCGCACCGGAACTGAATCTACCGCCGCCATTGCCCACGGCGACTATGATTTCGCTTGGACCAACCATATTTTCAAGCCGACGACCGCATCGGTCGGCTATCAGGTAATCCTCCGCCCCAGGACCGAAGCATTAACCAGCCAAATCGTCGCCCTGGAAGGTTCATCCATCCAGCGTCTTGCCGATCTCCAGGGACAAATAGTGGGGTTTCCTTCCAAAGCGGCCTTCGTCGGCTATGCCGTGCCCATGGATTATCTGATCCGCCAAGGTATCACCGTTAACCCCGTGTTCGGCGGAAACCAGGAGGGCATCATGGGCCAACTTAAGGCGGGAAAGGTCGTGGCCGCAGCCGTAAACAGCCTGGTCATGCGCGGCTTTGCTGCCCGCGAGGGCCTGCGCTATAACGTGATCTGGGAGTCGCAGCCGTTCCACGACGTGCCTATTGCCGTGCACCCGCGCGTACCTCGGGCGGTCGCGGAGGCAGTGCAAAAGGCGTTCGCCAACATGGGCAAGGACCCGGAAGGCATACGGGTTCAGGAAGCAAGCGCGCAGATAATTGGTGAAAAACCGCCCTACGGCTTTCAACCTGCAAGCCAAAAGGACTACCAAAATCATCAGGATCTGTACCGCCACTCGGTAATAAAAGACATCGAGTAACATGAAACCTCACTCGTTGTTCACTTTCATCTCGTCGCTATGGGGCCGCTTGCCTTTCGCCGGTCGTTTGCTGTTTACCGCCAGTTTCGCCCTGATCGTCGCGGGCACGGCCATGCTCTATGCGTCGGCATTGGGCGATGCGAAACAGACGAAGATCGATCTGTCCGAACAGCTGGCCGGCGAACTCCAGGCCGTGCCCGCGTCTCTGGCGGAGCTACTGGTGATTGGTGATTTCGCCAGTATCCAGCAGGCGTTGGATAGCGCCGTGGCACGCCCCAACATTAGGGCCATTCGTTACCGGGATGCCTCAGGCGCAATGCTGTCGTCCCACGACCAACCCACCCCGTCGCACGCACCAGCTGCCTTCGCCCGCTGGCTGAATCTGTCGCAAGTATCAGGTCAGGCGGAAGCAATCGTAGGCGCCCGCCGCTACGGTACGATCGAAGTAACGTTGACCCCGCAACATGCGATCAATCGCAGTTGGGAACGCCTGACGCAGCACTTGTCCATTCTGCTGCTGGCCATCGCACTCGACTTTCTGGGTATCTGGCTGGTGCTGCGGGCAGGCTTGCGCCCCCTCTCGGCCCTTGATGCCGGCGCGCAAGCGCTCAAGCAAGGGAAATTCACAGCACGCATTCTTTCTCAAGGCAGCCCGGAACTGCAGCGCCTGATCGGCTCTTTCAATGCTATGGCCGAGGCGGTTCAGGATAGCAACCACCGCTTGATCCAGGAGAAAGAGCGGGTTCAGATCACGCTTGCCTCGATCGGTGATGCGGTCATCGCCACCGATGCCGATGGTTATGTGGAGTTCATGAATCCTATCGCTGAAGCGCTGACTGGTTGGCCATCAGCCGAAGCGAAAGGACAACTCATCACCAACGTGTTTTGCGTGATGCTGGAAACAAGCCGCCAGCCTGCTTACAACCCGATCACGCGCGCGCTGCGCGACGGCCGCATCGTTGTCATGGACAGCCTTACGCTCTTGGTTGCGCGCGACGGCAGCGAGCGTCCGGTTGCGGACAGTGCGGCGCCGATTCGCGCAGAGACCGGCGAGATCATCGGTGCGGTGCTGGTGTTCCGCGATCAAAGTGGCGAGCGTGAAAAGCTGCACCGCTTGAATCTTCTGGCCAGCGTTTTCGAACACACCCATGAAGGCATCATCATCACTGATTCCGAGCGGCGAATTCTCGAAGTCAATCCGGCCTTTACCACACTCACCGGCTACGCATCTGATGAAGTGATCGGCAAAACACCCGGCCTGCTTCGGTCGGATCGACATGATGACGAGTTTTATGTCGGCATACAGCGCGCATTGAGCGAAACCGGACACTGGAATGGTGAAATCTGGAATCGCCGCAAGAACGGCGAAGTTTTCGCCGAACTCGAGAACATTTCGGCAATACGCGACGCCAACGGCCAGATAACTCATTATGTCGGCATCTTCACCGACATCACGATCCAGAAACAACACGAAGAGCAGCTGAGCTATATCGCGCACTACGATGCGTTGACTAATCTGCCCAATCGCATTCTGCTGGCCGACCGTCTCCAGCTGGCGCTCGCGCAAACCAAGCGCGCCCGTGACCTGATGGCCATTTGTTACTTGGACCTCGATGGCTTCAAACCCATCAACGATACCCTTGGGCACGAAGTCGGCGATCGATTGCTGATGGAAATGGCACGTCGTCTCTCGGAGAGCCTGCGCGGTGGTGACACGGTCGCGCGGCTGGGTGGGGACGAGTTCGTCTTGCTACTGCCGGGGCTCACCACGGTCGACGAATGCGAAAAGAGCTTAGCGCGATTGCTGCGGCGAGTCGCTGAACCTTACCTCATCAATGGGCATAAAGTGGGCGTCTCCGCCAGCATCGGAGTCACGCTCTATCCTTTTGATGATGCCGACGCGGACACCTTGCTGCGGCATGCCGATCAATCCATGTATTCGGCCAAACAGGCGGGGCGCAACCGCTATCAGTTCTACGACTTTGTTCAAGATCAGCGCCAACGCGAGCGCACCGATTTCCTTGACCGCATGAAAGCTGGGCTCCTCGCAGGCGAGTTCTGTCTCTACTTTCAGCCCAAGGTAGACATGCGTCGCGGGGTCGTCGTCGGAGCCGAAGCGCTGATTCGCTGGCAACACCCGGAGCGTGGCCTCTTACCGCCGGTGGACTTTCTACCCTTCCTCGACGGATCCGATTTTGCCGCCGCCATCGACACCTGGGTGCTTAATGCCGCGTTGGGTCAGCTCACACAATGGAAAATGGCCGGGCTCGATCTCTCGGTCAGCGTAAATATTTCGGCTTCGCTCCTGCAGGACGAGCACTTTCCAACCCGACTCGGTGAATTGCTGGCGCGGCACCCGACCGTACCCGTTGGCTGTCTGGAGATCGAAGTGCTGGAAACGGCGGCACTCGAAGACATTCGTCGCGTGTCGGAAGTCATTGGTGCATGCGGTAAGCTTGGCGTCAGCTTCGCGCTCGACGACTTCGGCACCGGCTATTCCTCGCTCACCTACTTCCGCCGTCTTCCGGCCAGCACACTCAAGATCGATCAGTCATTCGTCCGTGACATGCTCAAGGACCCGGATGACCTGGCCATCGTGGAAGGCGTCATCGGTCTGGCACATGCCTTCCGGCGCAACGTGGTAGCAGAAGGGGTAGAGACCGCCGAACATGGCATCTTGCTGCTGCAACTGGGATGCGACATCGGTCAGGGATATGGCATTGCCCGGCCCATGTCGGCCGAGTCCTTCCCCGCGTGGGTAGCCAACTTTACGCCAGACCCGCGCTGGAAAGCGGGAGAAGACAAATACCCCGGCAGCGCGCCCGTTGCCGCTTTGAGTTACGGGGCCCGCAAGCCCTGAACCGAACAAGCGCCTTTACCTGACTTACAGGCCGGTAATGCGCCGAACCGTGCTCCCACGCTATAGTGATTCCAACATGCGCCCCCTACTTCTGATCCTGCCCGTGCTGTTGCTTGGCGGCTGTGCCCACTACTTCGAACCCCTGGGCGGGCCGACGGCCAATTTGCGCTTCGTTTCGCTCCCCGGCAACAAGACCGAAATCCACGCACTAAATGACGCACGGTGCGACAGCACTCCCGGCTCGACGATTGCCGTGGTCGGCGAAGCGCTACGCAACGAGACCGGTCAAGGCCGCAGCGTCGGCATGCCCTTGAGCGACCTGTCTTCCCGAACCAACGCCAGTGAGATCGCGATCCGCAGTGGACAAGCCTTCGCCGCGCAAATCAAAGCCGCCCAGGGGCCGGGGCCAGGCGGAGTCAAGTGGGCCTATGGGAAGTGCAGTAAACGCTTCCTGCTCACGCCTAAAGAAGGCATGAATTACGAAGCGCAGTTGGAGCAATACAATGGCGGATGCACGTTGAATGTATTTCGCATCAGCCGTGAAGCGGGAACTTACGTGCGCCGCCTGGCCGACACCGAAGTGACGCGCTGTCGCTAAGCCGCTCGGCTTGCTCTACTATTGAGCCTAGCCTGCCCTAGGCGTACGGTCGCTTACTTCCCATGACAAAAAACAGCCAAAAGATCCGGTTTTTCAGAACGCGCATCCCGAGCTTCGAGTGCATTCCCGGCTGCCACGACTGCTGCGGGCCGGTAACCACCTCGAGTGAAGAGATGGCCAGACTGCCCGTCAAAAGCGATGCGGAGCACGAGGCAGCGCTGGCCGATCTCAGCTGCCCTCACCTGGGTGACCAGGGCTGCCAAGCCTACGCAGAGCGTCCGCTGATCTGCCGCTTATTCGGAACCACGCCACGACTCGCCTGTCCGAATGGCAAGCGGCCCGAAGTGATGATCGATCCAAAAATAGAACAGCAGATCCATCAATTTTTTGTCGAGTCGCGGCAAGTGCTGGTTTGATACAAGCGGGGAAATGAACTCATGACTACAACAAATAGCTTCTGGAAATGGCTGGCGCTCACCACCTTCACGCTCAGTCTTATTTCAACCAACCTCGCTACCGCCGAGATTGCCCCGCACCAGCATGAACCGGGCACCAGTCCAAGCACACTCATGCTAAACAACGGTAAGAAATGGACAATCGATGCGCCGCTGCGCAAGGGCATGGAAAACATTCGCGCGGCGATGACCACCGCTTTGCCCGCCATTCATACAAACAAACTATCCAGCGCCAAGTACAACGCGCTAGCGCAAAAAGTGAGCAATGAGATAGCCGGCATCGTGGCCAATTGCAAGCTCGATCCGCAAGCCGATGCACAACTGCACCTGATCCTCGCCGATATTCTGAGTGGGGTAGAGACGATGCAAGGCAAGACGAAAAGAATCAAGCGCCAAACAGGTGCGATCACGGTGCTCGGCGCGCTGGAAAAGTATGATGCTTATTTTGACCATCCCGGCCGGAAGCCGATCTCACACTAAAGCATCAGCGTGAGCACCCACCCAATAATCAGTTGGACCGAGGCAGACGAAACTCGCTCTGCCCATTGGCGCTCGGAGCGCGGAGCCTTGCCGCCCAAGCGCGTGGTGATCGCCGATGATCAGATAAAGGCCGACGCCGCTTACCACCTGGCCTGCGAGGGAATCGCGATGCTGTGGCGCGGCGATTTTCAGAATGCGCGCCAGTTGTTGCAGGCCATGGCGCGGCGCGCCGACCGCAAGCCGCACAAACTGGCCCCGTCGCCAGCCGAGGTTTTCAATTTTCATCGTCAGGCCCAGTCCCAGCGCGCTCGCACTTTGTCGATGCTGCTGATTCCGCTGGAGAGCGATTTCAGCATCCCCCTGCGACGGGCGCCCGATTTTAGGCAGGCGTGTTGCGAGGCCTACGGCGCGGGCGGCGAAGCTTCCGTGACTTCGCTGCGCGAATTGCTGGGCATTGTCGGCGCGCATGAGTGGCGCAAAAAAGGGGTGGAGATTCCGGCGCTGAGCGCGCTCATCCACCCGCACTACGGCGTTTATTCGCCGGTGCGGGGCGAGTATGTGGGATTGGTGGCCAAGGCGCCATTGCCCGCAACCACGCTGGCCTTTGATATTGGCACCGGCACCGGCGTGCTCGCCGCCGTGCTTGCGCGGCGCGGCATTGAGCGTGTGGTGGCCACCGATCAGGATCCGCGCGCGTTGGCATGCGCCCGAGAAAATCTCGCGCGGCTGGGTCTCACCGAACGGGTGGAAGTGGTGCAGGCCGATTTGTTTCCCGAAGGGCGGGCGCCACTCGTGGTGTGCAACCCGCCGTGGATTCCGGCGCGGCCAAGCTCGCCCATTGAGTACGCAGTGTACGATCCGGAGAGCCGCATGCTGCATGGATTTCTCAGCGGGCTGGCCGCGCATCTGACGCCGGAGGGTGAAGGTTGGTTGATCCTCTCCGATCTTGCCGAGCACTTAGGCCTGCGCTCCCGAGATGAGTTGCTCGCAGCGATCAGCGCAGCGGGGTTGAAGGTCGTGGACCGCATGGATGTGCGGCCACATCACCCGCGCGCTGCCGATGAGACCGACCCGTTACACACCGCACGCGCGGCGGAGATCACTTCGCTGTGGCGGCTCGCGGTGGCTGACAAACATAAGGACGAGTGAGGCACTCATGGCAAAAGACCCGAGCAAATTAGATCAAGTGGTACGTGAAGCACGGCTCAATGCAGACAAACGTGCGCTGGGCTATCGCGAGCAAGCGCTGAAGCTCTACCCCTGGGTATGCGGTCGCTGTGCGCGCAGCTTCGACCACAAGACACTGCAACTACTAGAAGTACACCACAAGAATAACAACCACGACGACAATCCCGCTGATGGCAGTAATTGGGAATTGCTCTGCACTTATTGCCATGAGAATGAGCATTCCAAGCTGAAGGATTCGGCGGGGCGAACCGATAGCGGCAATGCCGCAAGCAGCGCCACCTTTAATCCCTTTGCCGATCTCAAGGATAGGCTGAAGAATAAAACGTGAATCGGCCCCTTTTTTTGTGGCGTGCTGATTGGGCTATAGTGATTAAACTGGCATTTTATAAGTGAGGAGGAATCGGTGGCTGGCCAAATCGAAATCACCAACATGGCGCTGTTTTGCGATTTTGAAAATATCGCGTTAGGCGTGCGCGACGCCAAATATGCGCAATTCGACATTAAGAAAGTGCTGGAACGTCTGCTGCTCAAGGGCAGCATCGTCGTGAA
>JAUXTZ010000176.1 GCA_030681095.1 Burkholderiales bacterium | reverse complement strand
GGTGCAGAGGGGCCCCAAAAACCAAGTCAACACCGGTGGAGCATCAACGCTTTGTGATAGGGCGCTTGCTGACAAGTGTCTCAGCGCGTGAAATAATGGGCCATGGAGTTTGAAGCCGACCCAATCAAAGCTGCGCTAAATCTCAAAAAGCACAAAGTCAGCTTCGAAGAGGCAGCTTCAGTGTTCGGTGATCCGGTGGCTTACACTTTCGCTGATCCCGACCATTCAGTTGGCGAGAAGCGTTGGTTAACTTTTGGCATGTCTGTGCAAAAAAGAGTGCTTGCTGTTATTTACACGGAACGCCGGGGCAAAGTGCGTTTAATCAGCGCGCGACGCGCCACGAAACACGAACGGAGCATCTATGAAGAAATCTGACGACATGCGTGCCGAATACCGGCGCGAAGATCTTGGTAAGGGAGTGCGTGGAAAGCACTACGCCGCTTACCAGAAAGGCAGCAATTTGGTGCTGCTTTCGCCTGAGCTGTCAAAAATTTTTCCCACCAATGAATCGGTTAATGCAGCATTATCTTCTTTGGTTGGAATTGCATGTTCTGCAACCCGTCCAACGCGTATGGCAAAGACGCGTCCTAAAGCACGCGCTACTTAATTTATATTGCACTCGCGACAGTTACCGCATCCGCTTTTCACTAAACGTATCTTGGATATGATCCTCGAAAAAGCTCGCGACCGATCCTGCGTTCATCATGCGCCGGTGCAAGTCGCTTGATACGCGCGAGTACTGCATTACGCTGCCGTTGTTGAATTCCACTTCCAGGGTTTGCGTGCGTTCGTCGTAGCCGATCGAGCGGATTTTGCTGGAGCTGACTTTTTTGCGTTCCATGCTTCTCCTTTGCTGTGAAAAATATGGATTTCGGATAAAATTCTCCGAATGAGGTATTTTACGCAATTATGATTTTATCCCGTACCAGCCAATACGCGATTCAAGCGCTGATTTTCATCGCGACTCGCCCGCCTGGGGAGCCGGTGCTGAACCGCGAGATCGCGAGTTATCTCAATGTGCCGCCGGCCTATCTGGCGAAGATCATGCAGAGTTTGTGCAAGGGCAATTTGCTGTATTCCTATCGGGGGCGGCTGGGCGGTTTCTGTTTGCGCGAGGGGGCAGAGAAAACCGTCTTAATGCAGATTTTGCTGCTGACCGAAGGGCCCAGTTTTACGCAGGATTGTGTGCTCGGTTTGAAAGTCTGTTCCGATGCCACCGCCTGCCCGATGCACACAAAGTGGCTGCCGATTAAGAAAAAGGTTGTGGCGCTGCTCAATGAGCAGACCTTGGAGAAACTCGCCCGCGCGGTGCAGACTGGTAAGTATCGCTTATCCGATCTACCGGCTTCGCTGCTGGCCTCGATGCGCCGCACATAGATAGGCGCCGGGCGTCAGGGATTGGGAGCTAGTGAAATAGGCTTCTACTCTTAAGCGCACATTTCGAATATTCGATTCCTCGTATCCTGCATACCGAACCCGACGCCCGCTCCCTGACGCCCGACGCCTGATTCCTGCTATATTGCCCGCACTATGCCTGAATCCACTACGGCTACCGTGGGCGCCACCGTAACGCTGCTTGAAGCCGGTCACCGCCTCGTCTGCGGCGGCGACTGGTCGGTGCACGGCATTGCTGGCTTGCGCGCACGTCTAGCTAAACTCTCCTGGGACGCGGGCGGTGAGTTGGTCGTCGATTTTTCCCAAGTGACGCGGCTCGATACCGCTGGCGTATGGGTGCTGCACCACATCGTGGAGGAGCGCGCCCAACATGGCCAAACCGTCAGGGTTGACGGCATGCGAGCAGAATACGCGGCGCTGCAGCGCTTGGTGGAATCGCGTGCGCCACAAAAGATAGCACCCCTTAAAGCGCATGCGTCGGGCCCGCTGGTGGTACTGGGTTACCACGCTTGGCACTGGTTCGATCAAACACGCGGCATGTTGCATTTCGTCGGCGAAAACACCGTGGCTTTGCTGCACGCATTGAAGTCGCCCAGGCATCTGCGATTTCGCCCTATCCTCGCCAATATCCAGCAAGCCGGCTTCGATGCCCTGCCCATTGTTGGGCTGCTCTCGTTCTTGATCGGTATGGTGATCGCCTATCAAGGCTCGGTGCAGTTGGCGCGCTATGGCGCGAATATTTTCATCGCCGATCTGGTGGGGCATGCCACGCTGCGCGAGCTGGCGCCGATGATGGTGGCGATCATCGTCGCCGGTCGCTCCGGCTCGGCCTATGCCGCGCAAATCGGCACCATGAAAGTGACCGAGGAAATCGATGCGCTGCGCACCATGGGCGTGTCGCCGCTGGAATTGCTGGTGCTGCCGAAACTCATCGCGCTGCTGATTGCTTTGCCTTTGCTCACGGTATTTGCCGATTTCACCGGCGTGCTGGGCGGCATGCTGGTGGCGAGCACGCAGCTCGATGTGGATGTCTACACTTTTCTGGATCGCTTCGACGATGCGATTAAAGTCTCCACCTTTTTATTCGGGGTGGGCAAGGCGCCGGTATTCGCCATGATTATCGCGCTGGTGGGGTGTTATTCCGGGTTCCAGGCGCGCGGCAGCGCGGATAGCGTGGGGCGGCAAACCACCGTATCCGTGGTGCAGTCGATCTTCCTGATCATTATCGCGGACGCGATCTTTTCCATCGTGGCGAGCGCCACGAAGCTGGGCTTTAAATGAAGCGCGAGCCGGTGATCGAAATAGAGCACCTCGTCACCCGTTTCGGCGACACCGTGGTGCATGAGGATATTAGCCTGACGATCGAGCGCGGCGAAGTATTCGCCATCGCCGGCGCCAGCGGTTGCGGCAAATCCACCTTGTTGCGCGAGATCGTGATGCTGATGCCGCTATATGCCGGTCGTATCCGCGTGCTGGGCCACGATATCGCACACCTTGGCCAGGCGGAGGCAGCCCGTCTGCGCCGGCGTTGGGCCATGATGTTCCAAGGCGGCGCCTTGTTTTCCGGCCTGACCGTTGCCGAGAATGTGGCGCTGCCCTTGCGCGAGCACACCGACCTTACGCCGGATGACATCGTGGATCTGGCGCATATCAAGATCGCGCTGGCCGGCCTGCCCCCCGACGCA
>JAUXTZ010000175.1 GCA_030681095.1 Burkholderiales bacterium | reverse complement strand
GCACTTCGGCGTGAGAAATGACTTTCAATTGCGGCGCGACGCGGCGCAGGAAACGGGAGAGCAGCGTGCGCAAGGCGGCAGGCACCAACAGTACCGGCGGCAGGCCTTTGTTCTCTTGCTCTTGCACCACGCGCCCGGTTTGCGCTAACAGTTTCTCAGCCAATGAGGGTTCGAAACCGGCACCGCCGTCAGCAGTCGTGGCTTGCATCAGCAGATGCTCCAGCGCGGGATCGAGCGCAATGACTTGCAACTCGGCCGCGTTTTGGTAAATGTCTTGAATGATGGCGCGGCCCAAGGCAGCGCGCACCGCTGCGGCGAGGTCCTCCACATTTTGCGTGCGCACGCCGTGCTCGGTGAGCACTTCGATAATGGTGCGCATGTCACGAATGTGCACACCCTCGTCCAGCAGATTTTGCAGCACGCGTTGTACCGTGCCCAAGGGCAGCACCGTGGGCACCAGATCCTCGATCAGCTTAGGCGTGTCCTTGCCGATATGGTCGAATAACTGCTGCACTTCGTCGCGACCCAATAGATCGGCAGCATGGGCTTGCAGCAGTTGCGAGAGATGGGTTGCGACCACCGTGCTGGCGTCGACCACCGTATAGCCATAAGTCTGCGCCTGCTCGCGCAAGTTGGCCTCAATCCAAATCGCGGGCAGGCCGAAGGTGGGATCTTTGGTCGGCGTGCCGGGTAGCTGGCCCAACACCCGGCCGGGATTGATGGCGAGATATTGCCCGGCTTGGGCCTCGCCCCGACCCATCTCCACGCCTTTGACCGTGATGCGATAACCGTTCGGGCGCAATTCCAAGTTGTCGCGTATGTGTACCGGTGCGACCAGGAAACCCATTTCTTGGGCGAACTTTTTACGAATGCCACGAATGCGCCGCAGCAACTCGCCATCTTGGGTGCGGTCCACCAAAGGGATCAAGCGATAGCCCACTTCCAGCCCGAGTGTGTCGATGCGGCCGACATCTTCCCAACTGACATCGACTTGCTCCTTGGGCGGGGGCGGCGGTGTTTGTTCAATGATGGATTCTGCCGTGCGTTCTTTCTTTTCGAGCGTGTAAGCGATCCATGCCAAGCCACCGCCCAGCAGCAAGAAGGAGAAATGCGGCATGCCCGGAATAATCCCCATCAAGCCAAGAATGATGGCTGTGACGTACAGCACTTGTGGGTTCATGAACATTTGCTCGACGATTTGCGCGCCGATGTCTTTTTCGGCCGAGACGCGCGAGACCACGATGCCGGCGGCGGTAGAGATCACCAGCGCCGGAATTTGCGCCACCAGACCATCGCCGATAGCGAGCAGAGTATAAGTTTGCAGCGCTTGTTGGACCGGTAAGTCGTGTTGCAACACCCCAATGGCGAGCCCGCCGATGATGTTGATGATGGTGATGAGAATGCCCGCCACCGCATCGCCGCGTACGAATTTACTCGCACCGTCCATGGCGCCGTAGAACTCGGCTTCGAGCGCAACCGCCGCGCGTCGGCGGCGTGCTTCGTCTTCGCCGATCAGGCCGGTGTTGAGATCGGCGTCGATCGCCATTTGCTTGCCGGGCATGGCGTCCAAAGTGAAACGTGCCGCCACCTCCGCGATCCGGCCCGAGCCCTTGGTGATCACCACGAAATTGATCAGCACCAGGATCGCGAATACCACGATGCCGACCGCGTAGTTGCCACCGACCAGGAATTGGCCGAACGCCTCGATTACCTTGCCCGCGGCATCCGGCCCGGTGTGGCCTTCCAGCAGCACGACGCGCGTCGAGGCGATGTTGAGCGACAAACGCAGCAGGGTGGTGAGCAGCAGTACGGTAGGGAATACCGCGAAATCCAATGGTTTACTCAAATACATACTGATCAGCAGCACGATCATCGCTATCGCGATGTTGAAGGTGAACAACAGATCGAGCAGGAACGGCGGTAGCGGCAGCACCATCATGGCCAAAATCATGACCACGAGAATCGGCCCGGCCAGGCGGTACAAATCTAAGCCGGCCATGAAGCCCGTATTGGCGACGCGTGCGTTCATTTAGCGGCGCTCCACATCAGGCGGCTTCCCCGACTGGTTCAGGCATATCCATATCCGCTGGCACCGGCAGATCGTGGGGTTGGATCGGACGCCGCGCTGTGTATTCCGGGTTGCGCAACTGGTAAACATAGGCCAACACTTCCGCCACGGCGGTGTACAGCCGTTCCGGGACGGTATCGCCCACATCGGCATGGCGATACAGCGCGCGCGCCAAGGGCGGGGCTTGTAACACCGGTACGGCATGCTCTTGCCCCAGTTCCATGATGCGTTCGGCGAGCAATCCCATGCCTTTGGCGACGATTTGCGGCGCAGCCATCTGGCCTTCCTCATATTTCAGCGCGATGGCGTAATGGGTCGGGTTGGTGATAATGACATCCGCTTTGGGCACTGCCGACATCATGCGTTTGCGCGCCGCGGCGCGTTGCGCGGAACGAATGCGCGCCTTGATCTGCGGGTCGCCCTCCATCTCCTTGGCTTCTTGTTTCACTTCTTCCTTGGTCATGCGCAAGCCCTTGGCGTAGTGCCAAAGTTGGTAGGGCACATCCGCCAGTACGACCAGGATGAGTGAAGCAACCATGAATAAGGCGCTGGTAAACAACAAATCGCTCATATGTGCCATGCCGGTGCCGAGTGATTCGCTGGCAAGCGCGAATAGTTCGTCCTTGTAGCGCCAGATCACCGATGCCCCGATGCTGCCAATGATCGCCGCCTTGACCGACGCCTTCATCAGTTCCATCAAGCTATTGAGCGAGACCATGCGCTTCAAGCCCGAGAGGGGGTTGAATTTGGCGAGATCCGGCGTGAGAGGTTTCCAAGTGAAATGCCAGCCGCCCATCAGCAGCGGCCCGGCAAAGGCGGCGAGTACGAACAACAGCATGAGCGGTAGGAAAGCGATGATGGCATCGGTCGTGTCATGCATGAAACGCGACATCATCAGCGTGGGGTCGAAGGCCGCGGCGCGATCCAGGGTAAGGCCGTTACGGGTGACGGTGATGAGCTTTTCCATGATGTAGCTGCCCATCAACATGAGCCCGCCGACCGCCGCCATCAATTGAATGAAAATGGCCAGCTCTTTGGATTGGACGACCTTGCCTTCCTCGCGCGCACGCTCAATGCGTTTGCCCGTGGCCGCTTCTGTTTTTTCTAAATCGGAGTCATCCGCCATTTACTACCCCCACGGGAGACATAGTCTGCACCGGTTTGGGCTTAAACACAATATATAGTGGGTCGCTCTTGAGGTTAATCCCATAGATTGTGTATTTTTGAAGCAGGGTTGAGTACCAAATTCCTTAAAAACAGCAAGTTATCGTGAGGTGAAATGAAAATCGGCTGGCGCGGAAAAGATCCCGGCCAGCCGATTTAGAGCGAGGCGTCTCGATAGCGTTAACTGGTTTCGTCGATCCAGGTCATCTGGATTGCTTCGAGAATTTTTTCGCTGGAATGATCGGGGTCGTCGTTGAAGTCTTCCAGTTCCGTCACCCAGCGGTGCAAGTCGGTGAAGCGTACATATTGCGGATCTACCTCGGGGTGGGCTTCCGATAGTTCAATCGCAATTTCCCGTACATCGGTCCATTTCATCTTTATGCTCCTGTTCGGCGCCTGACGCCTGAATTAATGGCCTTCTTTGACCATATTAATGCTGTATTTTGGAATCTCGATCACCAAGTCTTGACTCATCACCAATGCCTGACAGGAGAGGCGCGACATCGGCTCCAAGCCCCAGGCCTTATCCAACAGGTCTTCTTCCAACTCTTCTGCCGGCACCAGCGACTCGAAGCCTTCGCGCACGATCACATGGCAAGTGGTGCAAGCACAGGATTTTTCGCAGGCGTGTTCGATCTCAATGCCGTTTTCTAAAAGCGTGTCGCAAATGGTTTTGCCGGGGGTGGCATCGATAGCGGCGCCATGGGGGCAGAGTTCGACATGGGGTAGGACAATGAGTTGGGGCATGGCGGTAGGTTGGTTTATTTAGGGTTGAACTATTATCGGCGATACGCGCAGTTTTTTACGTGCCGATATCGGCTAATTTTTGGCCGGTCAGGGCTTTGCGGATGGAAGCATCCATGCGTTTGGCAGCAAAGGCTTCGGTGGCGCGGTTGAGCGCTTCAACGGCTGTTTTGATCGCGCGGTGATCTGTACCGTTCAAGGTCTGTGTGAGCGCACCCATGCTGGCTTCAATCGCGGCATGCTCGTTGGGGGTGAGCAGGGCGCTATCAGCCGCTATCGCGCTGGCAACGGCCTCCAAGATGGCGTTGGCCTCGACTTGCTGCTCTTTGAGGGCGCGTGCCAGCTTGTCATCGTTGGCGTGATCGCGCGAGGCGAGCAGCATGTTGGTGATTTCATCATCCGAGAGCCCATAGGAGGGTTTGACGGTGATGGCGGCTTCGACGCCACTGATTTGTTCGCGCGCGGAAACCGAGAGCAGGCCGTCGGCATCAACTTGAAAGGTGAGGCGGATACGCGCCGCGCCCGCCACCATGGGCGGGATGCCGCGCAACTCGAAGCGAGCGAGCGAGCGGCAGTCCGATACCAATTCGCGCTCGCCTTGCACTACATGAAAGCTCATCGCGGTCTGGCCGTCTTTGTAAGTGGTGAAATCTTGGCCGCGCGCGGTGGGGATGGTGGCATTGCGCGGAATGACTTTTTCCACCAAGCCGCCCATGGTTTCGATGCCGAGCGAGAGCGGGATCACGTCGAGCAGCAACATTTCCTCGCCGCGCTTGTTACCGGCAAGAATGTCCGCTTGGAACGCCGCACCGAGGGCGACGACCTTATCCGGATCCAGATTGGTGAGCGGTGTTTGCTTAATGAATTCAGCGACGGCACGTTGAATGTGCGGCATGCGTGTCGCACCACCGACCATTACCACGCCTTTAATGTCCTCGGGTGTTAAGCCCGCATCGCGCA
>JAUXTZ010000171.1 GCA_030681095.1 Burkholderiales bacterium | reverse complement strand
CGTCACCGCCGGCATCGGCGAAGACGAACGCGCCAAGGCCTTCGAAGCCGCACACGACGACTACTCCGCGATTCTGTTCAAATCGCTGTGCGACCGCCTGGCCGAGGCCTTCGCTGAGCACCTGCACCTGCGCGTACGCCGTGAATATTGGGGCTATGCCAGCGAGGAAGCACTCGCCAACGATGACCTGATCGGTGAAAAATACCAGGGCATCCGTCCCGCCCCCGGCTACCCGGCCTGCCCCGAACACAGCGAAAAAGCCGCACTGTTCGAGGTGCTTGATGCCACTGCGGCCATCGGTGTCGAACTCACCGAGAACTTTGCCATGTGGCCGGGCGCGGCGGTGTCGGGGTTTTATCTCTCGCACCCCGACAGCCAGTATTTCGCGGTGGCGAAAATCGAGCGCGACCAGGTCGAGGACTACGCCCGCCGCAAGGGCTGGGACATGGCGATAGCTGAACGCTGGCTGGCGCCGAATCTGGCTTACCAACCTTAAGCCAGATCAAACAATCCCAGTCTATCAATTTGCTATCAATCAATATCAAATTGATAGCAAATAACCTGTTGCTCCACTATCATTGAACTATCAATCAATACCAAATTGATAGTTCAATGAAAATCCCGCTCTCGCCCCCCCCGCTGAAAGACCTGATTCAGGAAGCAAGTGCAGATACCCTACCCCAACTGGCTCAACTTCGTCTGGGCTCTTTGGCGCATGGTCAATATCTGCACTGGGATGATTTGCGCCATCGAACCCCACCGACAGGCCTCAATCACAAAATCTGGTGGCTGGCGCTAAGCCTTGCACGCAGCGTTAGCGCACATACCCTGCCGTTTCATGACAAACAAGGGAAGAGTTTCATCTACACTCTACCCGAGCCCCTGCTAAAAAACCTGCATGAAATTGACCGAAGTGCGGGCTTGGTCCCGGGCGGTGAGGACAACTCCGCACTTCGATCTGATCAAGCACGTTATTTGTTCAGTAGCCTGATTGAGGAAGCGATTACTTCTAGCCAACTTGAGGGTGCCTCCACAACCAGGCGTGTTGCCGAGGCCATGTTGCGCGAAGGACGCAAGCCCAGCTCGCTGAGCGAGCGAATGATTTTCAACAATTTCGAGGCTATGCGCCGAATACGTGAAATCTGCGGTGAGGCGCTCACCCCGGAACGAGTCATCGAATTGCAAAGGGTGCTGACTCAAGACACGCTGGAGTATCCGGATGATTGCGGACGCTTGCGTATACGTGACGATATCGAAGTCGTCGCGCCGAATGATGAAAGACTCGTCCTGCATCGCCCTCCTCATCACGGAGAATTGCCACAGCGTCTGCAGACACTGTGTGATTTTGCCAACACATCTGATTCTGATGACACGTTCATTCACCCGATCGTACGGGCGATCCTGCTGCATTTCACGGTAGGGTACGATCACCCATTCGCCGACGGCAATGGCAGAACTGGTCGTGCATTGTTCTATTGGTATATGGCTAAGCAGGGATATTGGCTAATCGAGTACCTTTCAATCTCTCGCATCCTTCGCAAAGCCCCAGCACAATACGCTCGCGCCTATTTGCTGACCGAAACCGATTCTGGAGATACAACCTATTTTCTGTTGCATCAGACAGAGGTCATACTAAACGGATTATCAGCACTACACATTTACCTACAGCACAAGCAACAGGAGCAGGCACTGTTGCAGTCAAAACTCAGGACATTACAAACGCGCGAAAAACAACTGAATCACCGCCAAGCTGCGTTAATCGCCCACGCGCTCAAACGCCCAGACGAGTATTTCACCATCGAAAGCCACCAGCGCTCCCACCAAGTAGCTTATGCAACCGCAAGGGCGGACTTGCTCGCGCTGGCCGACCAAGGCCTGCTAGTTGAAACCAGCCATGGCGGTCGGAAGAAAATTTTCTATCCGGCCGAGAATCTTCGGGACCTTTTGGGAAATGCAGTGTCTCACCAAGCCTGATCAAGCAACTTCTCCAACCAGAACAGCCCAATGACGGTTTTTGTTTCGCAAATCATGCCGCTGCGCACCCAGTCCATCGCCTCGCCGAACGGCACCCGCAGGATTTCCAGGAATTCGTCGTGGTCGCGGCCGTGGTTGCCTTCCTTGAGCCCGCGCGCCAGATAGAACGCCAGCCGCTCGTCCGAATAGCCGATACAGGGATAGATGGTGGTGACCTCCCGCCATTCACTGGCGGTGTAGCCGGTTTCCTCTTCGAGTTCGCGTTTTGCACAAGTCAGGTCGTCCTCGCCCGGATCGATCTTGCCGGCCGGCAATTCGATGAAATCGCGGTGCAGCGGATAGCGGTGCTGGCGTTCCAGCAGCAGGTCGCCGTTGTCGAACACCGGGATGACGACGACGGCGCCGGGATGGACGATGTACTCGCGCGTCGATTCGCGTCCATCGGGCAGGCGAACCCGGTCAAGCTTGACGTGCATCAGCCGGCCTTTGAAGACGGTTTCGCTGGCAAGTCCGGTTTCGGTGAGCGTGGTTGTTGACACTTTATCCGAAGGTGTATCCCTCGGGGCAGTGTCTTTACAACCACGGCCTACTCCTTGCGGGTGGAGATCGGTAATTTCGTTTTTCATGGTCAATATAATAGCCACGGAGAGCCGAATCGCAGGCAAAAAAATGCCGGATTCTTGCGAATCCGGCAGGAAAGAGGAGTTTTGCCCCTCATTGCGGAGAACTTCCTTGCTTGCGGCGGAAACTGCAAGCAAGGCCATCCTACGAAGGGATGCAAAAAATGGCTATACAACTTTAGTTGTAGATGAAGGTTAAACATCTGTTTACATTGACTTTATTTTTTCAC
>JAUXTZ010000156.1 GCA_030681095.1 Burkholderiales bacterium | reverse complement strand
ATTTGCGCTTGATCGCCAACCCCGCCGACGACAATGCGCTGCTGCGCGTGATCAACTTCCCCACGCGCGGCATTGGCGCGCGCACCATCGAGCAAGTGCAAGAAACCGCGCGCGAGCAAGGCATCACGCTGTGGCAGGCGGCGTGTCAAAAAGGCGGCAACGCCAGCAGTGGCAAAGGCGTGCCCGCCTTCGTGCTGCTGATCGAATCGCTGCGGCGCGACACCGTAGGTTTGGATTTGGCCGAGCAAGTCGAGCACCTGCTCTACGCCAGCGGCTTGGTTGCGCACTATCAAGCCTCCAAGACCGAAGCCGACCGGGTAGAAAACCTGGAGGAACTGGTAAATGCCGCGCGCACGTTCTTGAAAGAATACGATGGCGAGCGCACCGAAGAAATGCCGGACACGCTCACCGCTTTCTTGACGCATGCCGCGCTTGAAGCGGGCGAGCGCCAAGCGGGCGAGGGCATGGAGGCGGTGCAGTTGATGACGGTGCACGCGGCCAAGGGGCTGGAGTTCCACACCGTCTTCATCAGCGGCATGGAAGAAGGCTTGTGCCCGCACGAGCAGAGCATGTTCGAACAAGACGGCTTGGAAGAAGAACGGCGGCTGATGTACGTGGCGATCACCCGCGCTCGAAAACGTTTGTATTTCTCCTACGCTCAGAGCCGCATGCTGCACGGGCAAGTGCGCTACGGCGTCCCCTCGCGCTTCTTGAATGAGATTCCAGAGAAATTGCTGAAGCCGATCAATGCACCGTTGATGCCGGTGGAGGCTCCTGCCGAGTGGGAGGCACCGCGCACCCAGCGCGTCGAATCCGAATCCGGCCAGGGTTGGCGCGTGGGCCAAAACGTCACCCACCCCAAATTCGGCCCGGGCGTGATTATCCATTGCCGCGGGCGCGGCCCGGATGCGGAAGTGGAAGTGAATTTCAGACAGAGTGGAACGAAACGGCTGGCGTTGCAGTATGCGAAGCTGAGTCCGGTTTAGAAAAACTTTTTCACCACGGAGTACACAGAGTACACGGAGGAAACCCTTTAGTATTTATTCGGTTTTACCTCCGTGTACTCTGTGTACTCCGTACCCTGGAGGGTAGGCTGCGCGCTGGTTCAGGTCTTTAACTCCACTTCAAACACATCCACATAACTCACATACGCCGACGCGAAGGTGATGGAGAGAAAAGCGCACAGTAGCGGAAAGCTGATCAGCATGGCGACCGCGCCCGCGACCTGCTCGCCGGCGATGGCTTGCAGCGTGGTGACGAGCATGCGCAAGGCGAAGGACGAGACCGCATCCAGCAACAGCATCAACACCCCATACACCAGGAACGGCCAGAAGTTTTTCAAGAAGGCTTTGAATGATAGCCGCAGTGCAGCGCGTGGCGCGGCTTGCTTGAGTACCACCAGCGCGGGGGCAAACCAAGTGGCCATCGCCATCAGCAGCAAAACGGTAAGTGTGAGCAGCGTTGGGATGAGCAGCTCGCGCATCGCGAGTAGCAGCGCCGCTTGATCTGAAGTCTGGCTGCGTGCGAGCTCCAAGAGCTGCATAAATTCTTCACGCCAGCCCAAGGTAAACACCAGCATGCCCAGGAACACCCCGGCGAACGCCAAGCCGCCCACGACCAGCAGCGGCTGCGGCGCAATTTTAAAACCCGCCGACAAGTGATTGAACGAAATCGGCTGCCCTGCCAGTTCATCGCGGCTAGCCAACATAAAACCAGCGGCGATGCCGGGGAAAATCAGAAACACCGCGATCAGCCCCAGCACCGGCAACAGGCTCAGCACCAGCAATAGCAAGGTAGTCATACCCACGAGGGCTAACCACGGCCAAGGCTGGCGGATGAATAGTTTGATGCCCTCGCTGAACCAGCGATAGCCGTAGAGAGGATTACATTTTCGGGAATTCATAGTGGGAAACAGAGAAACGCAAACGGAGCCGCAATTATTTCACATCAGCGCCGTTCTGTTGGCCGAGCCGCTCGAATAATTTCACGCGCTCTTTGGTTTCGGGGTGAGTGGCGAAGAAGCTGGGTATTTTGCCTTGGCCCCCATGTTTTTTCTCAAGCCGCAGCATGAGGTTTTTGAAATGAATCGGATCAATGCCGTGTTGCTGCATATAGGCGAGCGAATAAGCATCCGCTTCGCTCTCCAGATTTTGCGAGTACTGCGCTTCGACCAGGATCACGGGTAAGGCGGCGACAATTTGTGCCACGCTGGAGACATCGCCGGTAAGCATGACGCCCAGCAGCGCGATCACCGAACTTTGGAAAGCGCGGCGCAAGCTGTGGCGATGCACCACATGCCCGATTTCATGCGCCAGCACCGACACCAACTCCTCATCGCTTTTCGCGGCCTGAACCATTTCATCGGTCATCACAATGGTGCCGGATGCGAGCGCCAGGGCATTGGCGCCGATGGGCCCGCCGGCGCGAAACAATAATTCGTATTTAAATCCCGGCTCGGCGACAGTTGTCATGCGATCGAAGCGCGTGCGCAGCCGCGCCTGGGTGGACGGATCGAGCTTGCTGGGCGTGAAAAACGCCTTGTCTAACACTTGCATCGCACCGTCATCGATGGACGCCGCCGTCTGGGCGGAAACCGTCTGTGCGGCAAGCTTGGCAAAGTAGGGTATGCCGTATTTCACCAGACCAAATGAGGCAATGACCATCACCACCACGGCAATCGCCACAAAGCGCAAATGCGACTCCAGGCGGTGCACCCAGCGGCTCCCGCGTGCATGGCCAAACGAGGTCAACACTTGATCGATCTGGTCGTTTTGCGCAGTTCGAAACTGCGTGCCGTCCGGGAAGCGAATCAAGCGCGGGATATTGCCGACGCGCTCACTGATCTCCAGTTCGCTCAACGCGAGCGGCAGATGCGCCGGCCAGATGTCGAGCGTGACCAGCCCAGCCTCGTCCACCCGCAGTACAGCGGGGGCCGCGGCCGAGCTTTCACCGTCAAAGCACTGACCGGGGATTTCGATCATAGGCCAATATCAATATCGAACATCTCGCCCATCTCCTCGCCCACTGCCGCGACCGCGCTTTGTTGGTCGGCCACAAAACGATCGAGATCGCCATTTGGTATCAAGTAAACATGGTCCGCCATATAGCGCGCGATATTCACCTTGGCCCAGGGGATAAAGAGACCCAAGGTGAAAATGATGCCGAGCAGATTAATGAGATACACCTTGAACAGGCCCCATGCCGACAGATCCGCCTCGAATTGGTGCCCATCGATGCGCGTGCCGCAGAACATGATGTTGCCCAAGCGCGCGTTGGCGTAGGCGAATATGAATCCATAGATCACGAGCACGACGAGATAGAACGCCGCCATGCCGAGGAACCAGTAGCCGGCAATCGCTTGCGCTTGAGCATCGCGGCCCACTGGGTTGCCCAAGCTCGTCATCGCGAGGCCGCCAAAGAGCACGAACACGCCCACCAATGCCAAAACTATCAGCAACATCACGCCAAAGACTTTGTAGTAGTCGATCACCCGCGCTTCAAAATCGAAGTAATCGGTGCCGAAGCCGCTGTTGTCGATGAACCAGCGTTTCTGGCGATAGAGCAGGTAGGGGAAAATCAGGCCCAGGGTGAGGACTCCCAAAACAATGGGCAGCAGCAGAAAGTTTAAAAACGCTTGGCCGTAGGTGCCGCGAAAGGTGAAACGAATGTTGCGAAAGGCAGTATTGCGTGCGCGAAATACCATGGCTCGCACCACTATCCACGGAAACAGCATCAGAAAAACCAACATCAAAATGCCATACAGCATCACCGAAAAATGCTGCGACATCGACAGTGCAACGAAAAAAGCCACCGCGATCAATCGCCCCTTCAAGATGGATATCGGGTTGGCCAAGTACTCGAAAGCATCGCCCGCCAGCTGCGTGTTGCCGTAGAAATAGCGGTTGCGCCGCACCTTGGCCCACGCAGAATAAATGCCGAGCGTGATAACAGTCAGGCACAGATTGACGATCCAAATCTTGAAGTACTCGAATCCCGAACCGGTGAATTGAAACGACAGCGGCTGGCCGCCGGATGGTGATGTGATGTTGTTCTGTTGCACGTTCCCCCCTTGTTTTTTATGAGTAGATTGTTGCGCTACTCGATCATCATACACGGGCGGATGGCGCGGCCATAGGCTCGCCGGGTGGCTCAGGGCGGATTCAGACGCTCAGTTTTCCAGCCATGGGCTGGGCTGCGTGATGTGGTGTTGCAGAATGCGTTTGAAGTGATCCGGGTCTTTGGCGTGGGTGAGTTCGCCTGGGCGGGGGTAGTGAAAATCGAACAAGCGCGAGAGCCAAAAGCGCAGCGCGCCCGCACGCAGCATCACCGGCCAAGCACCGCGCTCTAGCGCGCTGAGTGGCCGCACCGCGTGATAGGCCTTGATCATGGCTTGCATGCGCGTGACATCGATCTCGCCTTGCTCGGTCACGCACCAATCATTCACCGTGATCGCCAAGTCGTAGAGCCAGGCATCGTTACAGGCGTAGTAAAAATCGATCGCGCCGGACAAGGTATCGCCGTCGAACAGCACATTGTCGCGGAACAAGTCAGCGTGAATCACGCCGCGCGGCAAATCTTGGTGGCGGTACAGGCCTTGAAAACGCAACTCTTCTTTCAGAAACGCGGCGTCATCGGCCGAGAGCTTCGGCATCACATCGGGCGCGGTGGCGCGCCACCAAGCAGGGCCGCGCGGATTGGGCATTTGCACCGAATAACTCTTACCGGCTAAGTGCATATTGGCCAGCATCTCACCGACTTGCGCGCAATGATCGGCATTGGGCGCGGTGAGCGATGCGCCTTTCAGGCAACTCACTATGCACGCTGGCTTGTCGTTGAGCTGATTGAGGTAGCCATTTTCCAGGTTGGCGATCGGGCTTGGGCAGGGGATGCCGTGCCGCGCCAAATGCGCCATAAGGTTGATGTAGTAGGGCAGATCCTCGGCCCGGAGCTTTTCGAACAAGGTCAGTACATAGCGGCCGTGGCTGGTGGTGACGAAGTAGTTGGTGTTCTCGATGCCGGAGGCGATGCCCTTGAGTTCGATCAGGGTGCCTAAAGAGTAGCGCTTGAGCCACTGCTTAAGTTCCGCTTCGGTGACGGTGGTGTAAACAGACATTCGTAAAATGAAACTCGCGTAGCGAGCCTAAATCCCTCTCTCCCGCTTGCGGGAGAGAGCTAGGAGAGAGGGCTCAAAAAATAAAACAGCACCATCGGCGAGAGGGCAACCTAAAACTGAAACAGCACCCACTGCGGCACGCGCAAGCCGATATCGGGATTGTCCATGCGCGTGAAGCCACCGTTGCCCTTATCGTCTACCAAGTAGTAAGGCACACCATGCTTGGGGGTGACCTTGATCATGTAGAGCTTGCCGCCAACGCGAAATTCTTCTGCCTTATCCTCGCCGCGCGTGGTGATGGTCACCTGCGGCTCCAGCGCCGGGTTCAGATCAAAGCCGGGCGGTGGGGGCGGCGGTTCGGGCACCGGTTGCAAGTCAGACGGCAGCTTAGATTTTTCCTGCGCCAAAACAGGCTGCGTCAGCAGGGGGAGAGCGAGTAGCAAAACCAGGTAAAGAGCACGGCGCATGGCGAATCCTTAATAAAAGGTAGGGCAATTATACAGTGGCCTGTATTTGCTGTTTGCAACAAAGATTACAAATTCAACTGAATTTCGCGCTCCGCCGCGGTCGGCTCGAAGCCGCGCGTCTCGTAGTGTTTGAAGATCGCATTCACCACGTCTTTGGGCTCGTTGATCACTTGGATCAAATCCATGTCGTCGGGATTAACCATGCCCTCACTCACCAGGGTGCTCTTAAACCAATCTACCAGCCCGCGCCAGAAGGGCTCATGCACCAAGATGATGGGGATTCTGCGCGTTTTGCCGGTCTGCACTAGGGTGAGCGCCTCCATCAATTCGTCCATGGTGCCGAAGCCGCCGGGCATCACCACATAGGCCGAGGCGAATTTAACGAACATCACCTTGCGCGCAAAGAAGTGACTGAAGGTCTGCGAGATGTCTTGAAACGGATTGTTGTTTTGTTCGTGCGGCAGTTGAATGTTGAGGCCGACGCTGGGCGAAGTGCCAAAATACGCCCCTTTGTTCGCCGCTTCCATAATGCCCGGTCCGCCGCCGGAGATGACCGAGAAGCCTGCATCGGAGAGTTGGCGTGCGATTTGTTCGGTGAGCAAATAGTATTTGTCGTCGGGGGCGGTGCGTGCGCTGCCGAAAATCGACACCGCAGGGCTGATCGGCGCTAAGCGCTCGGTGGCCTCCACGAATTCTGCCATAATCTCGAACACGCGCCACGATTCGCGCGCCGAGAAGGCTTGCGACGCCGCTTCGGCGCCAATCATCTTAGGTAGTTTGTCTTTCAAGAGCCCGCTCCCAATGAAAACCTTGCTGTTAGTCGATGGATCATCCTACCTGTATCGCGCGTTTCATGCGCTGCCTGATTTGCGCAATGCCCAGAACGAACCTACGGGCGCGATCTATGGGGTGTTGAATATGCTGAAGCGCTTGCGCAAAGACGTGCCCGCCGATTATATCGCTTGCGTGTTCGACGCAAAAGGCAAGACCTTCCGCGACGATCTCTACCCCGAATACAAAGCGCACCGCCCGTCCATGCCGGATGATCTTGCCGCGCAAATTACGCCGCTGCATGAAGCCGTGATCGCCATGGGCTGGCCCTTGTTGATGATCGACGGTGTCGAAGCCGATGACGTGATCGGTACGCTTGCAGTAGAGGCCGAAAAGCACGGCCTGCGCACGGTGATCTCCACCGGGGATAAAGACATTACGCAATTGGTGAATCCGAATGTGCAGCTCGTCAACACCATGAGCAACGAAAAGCTGGACGAAGCGGGCGTAGAAGCCAAGTTCGGCGTGCCCGCCGCGCGCATCATCGATTACCTCACCCTGATCGGCGATACCGTGGACAACGTGCCAGGCGTGGAAAAAGTCGGGCCGAAAACCGCGGTGAAATGGCTCACCCAATACGGCTCGCTGGATAACATCGTGGCCCATGCGAGTGAGATCGGCGGCGTGGTGGGCGAGAACTTGAGAAAGGCATTGGACTGGTTGCCCCAAGCGCGCGCGCTGCTCACCATCAAATGCGATGTCCCCTTGCCGGTGCATGTCTCTAACCTCACTCCCACCGCGCCGGATTTGGACACGCTGCGCGAGTTGTTTAGCCGCTTCGAATTCAAAACCTGGTTGAGGGAACTTCAGGCGTCAGGGTCAGGAGAGCAGGCGTCAGGCGTCAGGCGTCAGGCGACAGGGAGTGAGCCAGCGCATGAAGCGCTGGACCCCGCGTTGGCGCAGACCGGGCATTACGAAATGATTTTGACCGATGCTCAATTGGATGCGTGGCTCGACAAGATCAACCATGCACCACTCACTGCTGTCGATACCGAGACCACCAGCCTGGATGCCATGCAAGCGCGCCTAGTTGGCATCTCGCTCGCGGTCACAGTAACGGAAGGCGCTTACCTGCCGCTAGCGCACGTTGGCCCAGGTGCGCCGCAACAGCTTGATTTACAGCGCACCCTGCAACGGCTCAAACCCTGGTTGGAAGATGCAAGCAAACCCAAGCTGGGCCAGCATTTGAAATACGACAAGCATGTGTTGGCCAACTATGGCATCACCTTGGCGGGCATCGTGCACGACACCCTGCTGGAATCCTATGTGCTGGAAGCGCACAAATCACACGACATGGATTCGCTGGCCCAGCGCCATTTGGGATACAAGACGATTACCTTCGAAGAAGTCGCGGGCAAAGGCGCCAAGCAAATCGGCTTCGACCAAGTCGATGTGGAAACCGCTACGCGTTACGCAGCGGAAGATGCCGACATCACCCTGCGTTTGCATCAAGCGCTGTATCCGCAAATTGCACGTGAGCCGCAGCTGGATGCGGTGTACAAAAATATCGAGCTGCCGGCCATGGCAGTGCTGTGGGAAATGGAGCGTGTGGGGGTGTTGATCGACGTCAATCTGTTGAATGCGCAGAGCCACGAGATCGGCAAAAAGTTGGTTGCGTTGGAAAGCCAAGCCCACGCACTCGCCGGTCAGCCCTTCAACCTCAATTCGCCCAAACAGATCCAAGAAATTTTATTCAACCAACTGCAACTGCCGGTGAAGAAAAAAACCCCGAGCGGCGCGCCCTCCACCGATGAAGAAGTGCTGGCGGAATTAGCGCTCGATTACCCCTTGCCGAAGCTGCTGCTCGAATATCGCGGCCTAGCCAAACTCAAATCCACCTACACCGACAAACTGCCGCGCATGGTTGATGCGCAAACCGGGCGCGTGCATACCAGTTACAACCAAGCCGTGGCGGTCACCGGGCGCTTGGCAAGCAGCGATCCTAATCTGCAAAACATTCCCGTGCGCACAGCGGAGGGCCGGCGCATCCGCGAAGCCTTCATCGCCCCACCGGGCAGCGTCCTGGTGTCGGCCGACTATTCGCAAATCGAGCTGCGTATCATGGCGCATCTGTCGCACGACGAAGGTCTGCTCAAAGCCTTTGCCGCCGGCCAGGATGTGCATCGCGCCACCGCGGCGGAAGTGTTCGGCGTGGGCGTGGATGAAGTCAGCGCTGAACAGCGCCGCTACGCCAAGGTGATCAACTTCGGTCTCATCTACGGCATGTCCGCCTTCGGCTTGGCGAGCCAATTGGGCATCGAGCGCAGCGCCGCGTCAGCCTACATCGACCGCTACTTCGCGCGCTATCCCGGCGTGGCCGACTACATGACCCGCACCCGC
This sequence comes from Burkholderiales bacterium, assembly GCA_030681095.1. GTDB lineage: Bacteria > Pseudomonadota > Gammaproteobacteria > Burkholderiales > Thiobacteraceae > RBG-16-58-11. The sequence continues at coordinate 1,053 of JAUXTZ010000156.1, read as the reverse complement.
AACACAGCGCACGAGCAAGGCTATGTCGAAACCGTTTTCGGCAGAAGACTCTGGCTACCCGAAATCAATTCCAGTAACGGCATGCGCCGCCAAGGCAGTGAGCGCGCCGCCATCAATGCCCCGATGCAAGGCACCGCAGCGGATCTGATCAAGCTTGCGATGATTGCGGTGCACGATTATCTGCGCCAGGAAAAGTTGAAGAGCTTCATCATTATGCAAGTGCATGACGAGTTGGTGCTGGAAGTGCCGCAAGCCGAACTCGACACCATCAAAATCGAACTTCCGCGCCTGATGGTTGGTGTGGCGCAACTTGAGGTGCCGCTGGAGGTGAGTGTGGGGGTGGGGCCGAATTGGGAGCGGGCGCATTAAAAAATAATGTCCGCATAGGGCGGGGCTGGAGATGTTGTGCGAGACCTTGTGTTTGGGCTAAGCAAGTTGCTATGGTGCCCCAACCGCGAGTAGTCCAGATCAAGCTATCGGAAGTTGAAGCCGCTCAAAGAATGCACGATTGCGCTTCTTCGCATCATTGAGCACTTTATCGTAGGACATGATTTCGATATAGCAGCCTGCATTTTGCATGGTACAGAAAATAGCCCTCGTTGTCGGGCATTCTCGTGAAGTCTCTGTTCTCGGCAATCGACCGTATCCGGGGTGTCAGGCTACAGAGGATGTAGGCATAAAAGGGAACCGTGCTGACAGTAAAAGTTTTACCGTCCTTGTCTTTTGCTTCGCCCGCTTTTATTTTGCGCACATAGCGCAGAATCTGCTCAACCGGATCCTCCTCCTTTGCGGGGTACTCGTTCCGTTCTGGGCGCTTGAACTCCACAAGCACCACTGACTGATAGGGGCTTGTAGATTCGGTGAAGGCGCGGGGTGTGTTAAACACAACGATGTCTGGTTCATCGCCGCCTTTCGCGTTAACGACTTTAAGGCTGCTCAGTGTGCGGTCTGACGCAAGATACCAGTGGTAGGCCAATCTCTCATCAACTACCCATAGGTTTTGTTTTGAAAACTCAACATCTTCTGAAGTTACGCGCATCGGATAAATTAGGC
>JAUXTZ010000144.1 GCA_030681095.1 Burkholderiales bacterium | reverse complement strand
AGCGCGCGCAAAAATGAATAAGGTATCGGTGGGCTTGACGCGGCTAGCCAAGGCGGGTGCGAGGGTTACTTCACCGTGTATCTCTATGGCGGCAGATGCAGTACGCGGCGCGGCTACGACTTGGGCAGGCGCCTCGATCGGTACTGCGGGCGCTGCAGCTACGGCCTTGCCGGATAGGATCGCTTTCGACTCCTCAATGCTGGCTAGTGCTTCTTTCGCCGATTCTGATCCCGGGGGCGCCACATGGCTTAAGCGTTCCCAATATTTAATTGCCTCAGGGTAGCGGTGGCGATCGAATTCGTGTGTCGCGGCCAGCATCAAGGCTTTTTCATTGCGCGGGTCGAGCGCCAATGCTTGCTCGACCAGTTGCACGGGCTTGCCTTCTATGCGCCGACCCTGCGACATGGCCAGCGCATCGGCGTAATCCACCAGCAAGACCGGATCGCTTGGCAACAACGCGGCGGCTTTCGCGAATGCGGCCGATGCCTCCGCATGACGCTTCAACTCCACATAGGAACGCGCCAGCAAGGCCCATCCTTCCCCGTCTTCCGGTGTCTTGTCGCGGAGCCGCGCTGCGAGGCGCGACACCAAAGGATCCAACTCTATATCCATCGCGTGCCCCTCAGGCTTTGCCGGCGCCATCAAGTTATCCAAGGGCGCGTAGGTAATCGCGTCGCGGTTCCCCAATTGGTAATACAAGCCGAGGGCCGTCAGCGGCAAGAGCACGGCCAGCAACAGGGCAAAACGCCAACGGCGAACGGCAGGCGGGCGCGGCGAAGTGGACGTCGAAGCTTCTTCCAACAAACGGCGCTCGAGCTCGCGCCGGCTCTCGGCATAGTGGTCGGCATCCAGCGTGCCGGCGGCTAAATCCCGCTCCAACTCATCGAGTTGGCCGCGATAGATTGCGGCATTCGATTCAATCTGATCGGGTGTGGCGATCTCACGCTTGGAAAGCAAGGGCCGCAACACCACCCAGAGCGCGAACAGGGTCAATACAGTCGCGGCTATCCAGAACCAGATTTCAGGCTGTGCCATGATTTGTCTCCACCATAATGCCAATCTCTTTCAAAAACGGCGTCGGCAAAATGCCGCCGGCGCACACGATCACTGCGTCATTCTTAAGCGACAGGGTTTGGCCATCATGCTCAATCGACACCGCATCGGCCACGATTTCCTTCACGCTCGATTTGAGCAAGACCTGCACGCGGCCCGCCGCTTGCGCCGCATCCAGTCGCTGCCGATTTTTGGGTTTGACTCGGCCGAACGCTTCGCTGCGGTAAGACAAGGCAACCGTGCTGCCAGGCTGATCGGCAATGGCCAGCGCCGCTTCCAAGGCGCTGTCGCCGCCGCCCACCACCAGCACATGCTGGCCGCGATACTGTTCGGGGTCGATTAACCGATACACTACTTTGGGCTGTTCCTCGCCCGCCACACCCAGCTTACGCGGCGTGCCGCGGCGGCCAATGGTGAGCAACACATTGCGCGTGCGGTACACCTGGCGATCGGTCTTGACCTCAAAGCCGGTAGCGGTTTGCTCTATCTTTTCCATGCGTTCGTTAAAGTTGATTTTGAGCCCAGTTTTTTGAATGATGCCGTTCCAGAATTCGAGCAAGGATTCCTTGCTCACCTCACCCATTTTCACCGTGCCTACCATGGGTAGGCGCATGGGTCTGGTCATCACGACCTTGTTGCGCGGATAGTGATAGACCGTGCCGCCCAAAGAATCTTCTTGTTCCACGGCGACAAAACGCAGCTTCTTCTCCATCGCGGCCAAAGCAGAGGATAAGCCAGAGGGGCCAGTGCCGACGATCACCACATCCAGCTCGCCCTCGCGGTCTTGCGTTCGCGCAACGGATTCCAATGCCTGCCGGCCCTGCTCCACCGCATTGCGGATCAGCCCCATGCCGCCCAACTCGCCGGCAATAAAAATTCCCGGCACATTGGTTTCGAAATTCGGCTGCACTTGCGGAATGTCCACGCCGCGCTTTTCGGTGCCGAATACCAGTTGAATCGCATCCACCGGGCAGGCCAGCCGGCATGCGCCGTGGCCGATACAGGAGGAGGCATTGATCAACTGACCCTTGCCGTTGATGATGCCCAGCGCCTTTTCGGGACAGGCTTTGACGCAGGCGCCGGAGCCGATGCAACGATTCGGGTCGATCACCGGATGCAACGAGGGCGGCTCGTTCAGCCCCGCTTCCACCGACTCGCGCAACACACCCGCATGCTGCTCGGCGCGCTTCGCATGCCGCCGCAGATACAAATACATCACGACCGCAAGCGGAGAAAGATAGAGCAATACGCTGATCAGTTCCGTCGATAACATCATGCTTCGCCACGCTGTTTGGCCACCCGCGACCCCATCGTACTGATGGATGCACCAATGGTGGGATTAACGATCTTTAATGGAGAAGTTTCCACTAAAGCCGAAAATACTAGCATGCAGCTTCATCATCCATCATCTTTTCCGCTGCACAGCATTGCACAGGCCCCGGCGCGACCAGTAAACTCGGTACGAATGAACCTCATCGGAAGATATCCCTGACGCATGACTAACTCTGCAGCAGCCCTCCCCCAGACCGAAGCCCGGCAGCCGGCCGTTAACGCTGCCATCATCAAGCGCGCTGGAATCAGTCTCGCGTTGATCCTCGCTATTGCTGCCGCTTGGCGGGTCGCGCAGGGTGATTTCTACACTGCGGGATCCGACTTGGGCTATTACATGGGATTGATCGGCGGCGTGATGATGCTGATGCTGCTCACTTATCCGCTACGCAAACATTTGCGTTTCATGCATGGCTGGGGACCGATCAAGCCCTGGTTCCGCACCCACATGTTTCTCGGGATCGCCGGCCCGATGTTGATCTTGTTTCATTCGACCTTCCGCATCGGCTCGCTCAATGCCGGGGTAGCGTTGGTGTCCATGCTGCTGGTGGCCGGCAGCGGCGTGATCGGCCGTTTCATCTACACGCGCATTCACCACGGCCTCTATGGCAGCCATGCGAATCTGAAGGAAATGCAAGCGGAACTCGGCCTGCATGCGGGGGATGTGGAATCCCGCTTGTGCTTCGCGCCGCAGGCGGAAGCCCTGCTCCAAGCCTTCGAAGCGCGCGCCAAAGACACCTCCGGCTCCTTTATCACCCGCGCTTGGCGCTTCATGACCCTGGGTTGGCATAAGCGGCGCACCTATCGGCACTGCCTGCAAGCGCTGAAAAAAACCCTTAAAACCGATGCGGCGCAACACGGCTTGGATCGGCAAGCCCTGCGCAAATTCCTGGCCGAGATCGCGCCGGCGCTGGCGGAGTATGTGGCCGAAATTCAGCGCGTGCATCAGTTTGCCGCCTACGAACGCATGTTTTCACTTTGGCATGTGCTGCATGTCCCCTTCGTTTATATGCTCGCATTCAGCGCGGTGTTTCATGTCATCGCAGTGCACATGTATTAACCCTTGGCCGCGCTTGGCCGCGTTCACCGCCATACTTCTCATATTTTTTTGCGCTGCCGGCGCGCGTGCCGACAGCATCGAATCGGTGCTGATGCCGGGCAAGGTGATCGAGGGGCACGCCAAATATGAAAGCGAATGCGTCAAATGCCATATGCGCTTCAACAAAGCGGCGCAAACCGGCTTGTGCCTGGACTGCCACAAAGACGTGGCGAACGACGTGCGCCAGAAACAGGGCTACCACGGCCGCTTGACCGAACAGGAATGCCGCGCCTGCCACACTGATCACAAGGGCCGCGCCGCCCATATCGCGCCCTTGGATGAGAAAGCCTTCAATCACACCAAGACTGATTTTGTTTTAAAAGGCGGGCACGCCGATGCAAAAATCGCCTGTCGCGATTGCCATCGGCCCGGCGTCAAATACCGCGATACCCCCTCTAAGTGCAACGCCTGCCATAAAAAAGACGACAAGCACAAAGGCAATCTGGGCACGGCGTGCGAAACCTGCCACAACGAAAAGGACTGGAAAGACGCGCGCTTCGACCACGAAAAAACCCGCTTTCCCCTTGCCGGCAAGCATGCCGACGTGAAATGCGAGGACTGCCATCAAAACCAGCGCTACAAGGGTGTGCCGCGAGACTGCCTATCCTGCCACCGCAAGGATGACAAGCACAAAGGCAGCTTCGGCGCCAAGTGCGAGTCGTGCCACACCGAGCGCGATTGGAAGGAAATGACCTTCAACCATGACAAAACCCGCTACCCCCTGCGCGGCAAACACCGCACGACGAAATGCGAGAGCTGCCACAAGAGCGGGCTATTCAAAGAGAAACTCAAAACGACCTGCGTCGCCTGCCACCGCGCGGACGATGTGCATAAAGGCGGCTTGGGCGAGAAATGCGAATCCTGCCACAGCGAGCGCGAGTGGCGCACGACCTCGTTCAACCACGACCAAGACACCAAATTTCCCTTACGCGACAAGCACAAGGCGGCTAAGTGCACCGCTTGGCACACCAACGCCAACTACCGCGACAAGCTAAAAACCGCCTGTATCGCC
>JAUXTZ010000137.1 GCA_030681095.1 Burkholderiales bacterium | reverse complement strand
GCAAACCTTGAGTGCATCTGCGCAACATGCCTTGCTCAAAAATCCATCGTGGACGGGTTATGCCGTCTTGGTTGCGGTCTTGGCGGGTGTCGGTTGGAGTGTGGCAACTTTCCCCACCCAACCAGTTCTCCTTGGTCTGCTTTTAGCCGGATATGCGGCGCTGATCTGGTGCCGGCCGCAGTTTCTGCTCATCGTTATTCCAGCCGCGCTGGCGCTGTTCGATCTTGCTCCCTGGAGTGGGCGTTTTTATATCGATGAGTTTGATTTGCTGCTCTTGATCAGCGTCGCTATCGGCTACGCCCGATTGCCTCATGTACCGTACCCTACAAAACGCGATCTGCTGTTCCGCTCACTCGCGGTCTTGCTCGGTCTTGCCTATGTAATCGGCACGGTCCGCGGCTTGCTGCCTTGGCAGATGCCGGAGGCAAACGCATTCAGCAACTACTACAGCCCCTATAACGCGCTGCGCATCGCCAAGGGTGTGTTGTGGGCCTTTCTTTTGTATGGCTTGCTCGGGCGTCTGGCCTCCACCGGGCAGGACGTGCGCGGTCTCTTCGCCAAGGGCATGATGATCGGTTTGGGCGGCACCATCGCGATACTCGTCTGGGAGCGTTTTGCGTTTCCGGGCTTGTTTAATTTCACCGACGTCTACCGCGTGACGGGCCCTTTCTCGCAGATGCATACCGGCGGCGCCGATATTGAGACTTACCTGACGCTATCGATGCCTTTCCTGGTGCTGCTGTTGTTTGAAAAGCGCAGTTGGGTAAGCAAGCTGGCGGGTACGGCACTGCTGCTTGGCGCCACCTATAGCGTGATGGTGACCTTCGCGCGCATCGGCTATGCCGCCTACGGCGTCGCGCTCACGCTCGTCCTGCTGGTGGCAATGGCAAGATCGGGTGCTCGTGGGCGATCCTGGTTTTTGCGTAGCTTAGCGGCCGTAGCACTTGTGGCGCTGGCGCTGGCAGTGGCGGTGCCGATCTTCAAAAGTCCCTTCACGCAAACACGTATGTCGCAGACGGGAACTGATCTGGAAATACGCTTGGCGCATTGGTCCAGCGCCTTGCAGATGCGCGATCCGGGCTGGGGCACGACGCTGTTCGGGATGGGGATTGGGCGTTACCCGGAAACCCATTTTTGGCGTAGCGAAGGCAACCGCGCTGCCGCCTACCGGCTAGGCGCCGAATCGGGCAACACCTTTCTGCGGCTGGGATCGGGCAGCCCGCTCTACATAGAGCAGTTCGTCGCGATAAAGCCTCAGCATGACTATGCGCTCAGCCTGAATGTCCGCAGCGATCAGCCCAATACCAAAGTCAGCGTATCGATTTGCGAGAAGTGGCTGCTCACCTCGGCGCGTTGCACCTTCAAGACTATCGATGTCGCGGGGAGCGGACGCTGGCAGGCCGTCCAGACCGCACTGCAATCGGGTGACGTGGGTAGCGGCCCCTGGTATGCAGCGCGCCCGGTCAAACTGTCGATCTACAATGCTAATGCGCATGCCGCGGTCGATGTGGACCAGTTGCGCTTGCAGGCGTCGGACGGCAGTGAGCTGCTGGTGAATGGGGATTTTTCGCGCGGCTTGGAGCGGTGGTTTTTCAGCGTCGACAATGACAGGCCATGGCATATTTGGAGCCTGCCGATTCAAGTCCTGTTTGACCAGGGTTGGCTAGGGGTGCTTGCCCTGACCCTCTTCGTCGCGCTCGGCTTGTGGCGCGCCGCTCACGATGCCTGGCGCGGCGATGCGATGGCGGGTGCGATGCTGGCGTCCAGCGTCGGCTTCCTGGTGATTGGAAGCCTCGACAGCCTAGTGGACAGCCCGCGCCTGTTGCTGCTGTTTTTGCTGCTGGTCTGGATGTGCGGGCGTACTAAAGACGCAAAACAACCCGTGAATTTGGAAAGTTCGCGGTGAGTGAAAAAGCCGAAATTCGTGCGTTTACGTCTTTAGTAATGTGCCGCCTTCAAGTGCGGTGGATCAAGGACAGCCTGCCGATACCCCGCTTTTAACCGAGAAAGGTATTTCGGGGGATCCGGGGGCTCCGCTGCAAAAGCCGTACGATCCGCCCCCATTATCCTTTACGGCGTATGTGAAGCTACCGCCACCGCCTGTGTAGCTGTGTGTAATTCTGCCGTTGCTCGCAACGCTCCAATTACCCACTTGTTTTGTTGGATCAACTGGATCGCTGGCCCCCTTTTTGTAATCCCAAAGCGTACCGCTGATCCCGCTGCCCCGATGCTGTTCCTGCCACGTACATGTGGCTTGATTGCAATTTGCGGGGGAGCATACCGTGTTACCAGGGAGTAGGTTGCTGACAGCGTTGGCGTCCAAGTAAGGTGACGTGCAAACAGCCATCACCCCACCAGAAAACCCTGCGAGCAAAACAAAGCTTGTAACCATTAGTCGTTTCATAAGCGCTTCTCCTTATCGGGTGAATAATATTGAGATCAATTCGCTGCCTGGAAATAGCCTTGTTGGCAAATTGATTGATGAACTAGATTGAGTTTAGCAATTTTCGAACCACTTATAAATTTTCTTTGCTCATCAATGAGATATTTTGCAACTCCGGTCAACCGGCGTTGCGGGTGTAAGCTTTCTCGACAAATGCCAGCCTTTTCCAATAGGGTAATCTCCTGGGTTTTGCTTGACGTGCGGGCTTGGCAGCAGTTGCTGCCGGCATGACGCCAGAGAGACTTATGCAGATTTCTTAATGCTAGAATTCCAAGACCTATGTTATTTTCATGGCGTCTGGCATCGACATTCCTTAGGAGTACCCAATCGTGACTTCGAAAACTCGCGCTACCTTTTTTGCTTTTTTCTGCTTGTTCGCCCTGAGCGGCAGCGCCTCCGCTTCCATGGTTTTGCCGCTCGGCTTGGATCGTTTACATAGCGATGCCAAGCTTGTGTTCTTGGGCGAGTGCCTAAGCAACTCGGTGCAGTTTGATAAGCAAAGCGGCCGGGTGGTGACCTATACCACGTTTGAGGTGCTGGAAGCTTATAAGGGAAAGTTGGGAAGTAGCTATACGATTAAGCAGATTGGCGGCAATCTTCCGGAGGCCAACCTCAATGTTCGAATGCCCGGCGTGCCGCAGTTTGAGGTCGGCAAGCGCTATGTTGTGTTCTTGCCGCCGGTATCGAAATTGGGCTTCTCTAGCCCGGTCGGGCTTAGTCAGGGCATGTTCCTGGTGAAGACCGACGAAACGGGTTCGCAGGTGACCAGTAATGGCCGCGATGTGGGCGATTTAATGGAGAGCATGCCCCAGAATAAAATCCCGAGCCGGGTCTCCGATAAATTACGCGCGATGCCGGATAAGGACTTGCCGGCCCATGCCAAAGCACGCGCTGAGATGCATCTCGACGATTTGCGTTCCGTTCTGCGCGGGATGGAAAATCATGAATAAATATCTTGCGCAGCTTTCCCTGTTTGTTTCAATATGCCTCGGCGGTGCAACCGCTTTCGCCGGCGGCCCGCTGAATCTTGCCGGATCGGCTGGCCATACCCCGGTCGCCTATCCGAACGGCGGCCAAAATATCACCATGAACCTTGACCAAGGCAACTTGGGCAGCCGCACCAAGGCGCAAACTGATGCGCTGCTGACCCAGGCCTTTGGCTTGTGGAACAACGTTTCCACCACGACCGTCGCGCTCAATCGCGGTGCGGACTTGTCGGTGGATGTAACGGCGGCCAATTACTCCACCTACCTCAGCCAATACAGTGATGGCTTAAATCCGGTAATTTACGATACGGATGGCAGCATTACCGATGACCTATTCGGCGTCGGTGCAAAAAACAGTATTCTTGGTTTTGCCGGCTCCGCCTATTTTTCTTTGACCGCGACCTATGCCGAAGGCGAGGCCGTCATCAATGGTTTTCTTTCTATTTCCGATAACACCTTGGTGGTAGTGCTGACGCATGAGCTCGGGCATTTTGTCGGGCTCGATCACACGCAGCTCGATAATACGCAAGGCTTGGTGAGCTCCAACTATGCGCTGATGTATCCCATCGCCTACCGTACGCTCACCTCGCTACACGAGGACGATACGGCTGCGATCAGCGCGCTCTATCCAACGGGTATCAGCGCTGCTTATGGCACGCTGACCGGCGTCTTTACGCAAGTTAATGTCACCCCCATTCTGGGCGCCAATATCTGGGTGAAAGAAACCACGACGGGCAAGGTATACAGTTGCGTGTCGGATTTTCTCAAAGAGGGAACTGGCTTTTATCGCCTGCTGTTGCCGCCCGGCACTTACACCTTGAATGCGGAATCGATCCAAACTAATTTCACCGGCGGCTCCAGCGTCGGACCGTATGCGGATAGTGGTAGTGACATTTCATTCCAAGCCCCGCACCCGATCACGCCGGTTGCATTCAAAGACCTCGCGTCCGGCCAGACCAACACTTTTAAAATCACGGCGGGTTGTTCGGCAAACATCACTTTCAAGCTTGACGGCAGCGGCAATGTGGTCAGCACCACCTGCTTGAATAATGCGCCGGTCGCTCAAAACGGGGTGATATCCACACCCTCGAACACCCCGGTCAACGGGATCGCAGCGGCAACCGATCAAGACGGCGACACGCTTACATACCGCATCGTGAACCAAGGCACTCGCGGCACAACGACCATGAATGCGGCCACAGGCGCCTTCACCTACACCCCGCAGGCGAACGTGACGGGCAGCGATAGCTTCACTTTCGCCGCTAACGATGGCACGGTAGATTCGAACACCGCCACGATCAGCGTCACCATCACCAATACGCCGCCCAACATCACCGCCTTGACGGCCACGCCGCAGACTTTGCTCGACAACGCGACCAGCCAATTGCAAGTGGTGGCGAGCGATACCGATGGCCCATCTGCACTGAGTTATACGTGGACGATTTTGTCCGGTGGCGGCAGTTTGAACAACAGCGCCACCGCCAACCCGATTTATACGCCGGCTAATGTTAGCGCGAGTACGTCGGTCACGATCAATGTGGCGGTCTCGGATGGCGCTGCTATCGTTAACCGAAGTATTACGCTGACGGTGAATGACGCCTCTTCCCAAAATATTGATTTTGTTTGGGTAGAAGACGCAGTTCCGAGCGGCGGGATTCTTGCGGGAACGAGCGAAGGATGGAACTTCATCAGCACCAACCCAGCGCCCTTCTCAGGCGCGCTGGCACATCAATCCGGATTGGTGGCTGGCATCCATCAGCACTATTTCTTCAATGCAACAGACAAGCTGAGCATCAGCACCGGCGATACCTTGTTTGCTTATGTGTATCTTGACGCCAGCAATCCGCCCAGCGAAGTCATGCTGCAATGGCATGAGCCCGGCGGTTGGGAGCATCGCGCTTACTGGGGAGCGAACAGCATTCCCTGGGGCGTCGATGGCACGGTGAGCCGGAAATACATTGGACCATTACCGGCGGCCGGCGGTTGGGTGCGCCTGGAAGTACCTGCCAGCGCGGTGGGTTTGGCAGGGGTGACCATTGATGGCATGGCTTACACTCTCTTCAATGGCCGTGCTACTTGGGATCGGGCAGGTAAAACCAGCGCGCCCACTCCCTTAGCGTTAAGCACCACGACCCTTCCCGCAGGGACGGTTGGATCAAGCTATAACCAAACCCTCGCAGCAACTGGCGGCACCCCGCCTTACACTTGGAGCATCACTAGCGGCAGCTTGCCCGCAGGCCTAAACCTTAACGGAACGACAGGTGTTATCAGCGGCACGCCGACTACGGTAGGCACCAGCAATTTCACCGTGCGCGTGAGCGATGCGATCGGCGCCAGCGTCAGCCAAGCGCTTACCTTAAACATTAACGCAGCGAGTGCGGATTTTGTTTGGGTAGAAGACGCAGTTCCGAGCGGAGGAATTCTTGCGGGAACGAGCGAAGGATGGAACTTCATCAGCACCAACCCAGCACCTTTCTCAGGTGCACTGGCACATCAATCCGGACTGATTGCTGGCATCCATCAGCACTATTTCTTCAATGCGACGGACAAGCTGAGCGTCAGCACGGGCGACACCTTGTTTGCTTATGTTTATCTTGACGCCAGCAATCCGCCCAGCGAAGTCATGTTGCAATGGCATGAGCCAGGCGGTTGGGAGCATCGCGCTTACTGGGGAGCGAACAGCATTCCCTGGGGCGTCGATGGCACGGTGAGCCGGAAATACATGGGGCCATTACCGGCGGCCGGCGGTTGGGTGCGCTTGGAAGTACCTGCCAGCGCGGTTGGTTTGGAAGGGGTAACCATCGATGGTATGGCTTATTCCCTGTTCAATGGCCGTGCTACTTGGGATCGGGCAGGTAAAACTTCGCCTTAGGTATATTCGGTCTGTTTGCGCGTGTTCCTTACTCTTTTTAAACCGTGTGCAAGCTGGCGAGTAATTATTGATGGATAGGGGCCTTAATCCTTTCGCGGACAGGGATGAAAGTAGGCGCGCTTGGGTTACCTATCCCTCGCTGCCTAAACTCAAGGGCATCCTGATTGCCACAGATCAGAACCTAAATAAAGTACCCTCAACCATCCCGATCCCAGAGAGCCAACGTGCAACCCAGCGCGAGATAGGGCCATGATTCTGCGACTAGATAGGCGATCCCCGTAATGTTGAGGAGCAGCTGCGGTTTGGCGGCGAGATCCGGTGTGACGCCAGTCGCGGTCATGAATGGCACGCCGTGAAAAAGCTTGGTGAGGATAAAGGCGCACAGTACGCCGGCCACGAGCGGATAGGGTGTATGCCCCTCTCTAAAATATAACAACGCGAGCATGGCGCTGGCGCCGATGCCTAGGCCGAGCAGTGCTTCTAGTGATAGCAAGCGCGTGAGCACGGAGAATTTGACGAGCAGGGCCGCAGCGGCAAATTTGAGCAGGATGGCGGCCAGGGTCAGAACAATGACACCGTTCAACACCCGCCGATCCGGTCGCAGTAAGATGGAAATGAAGAGTCCGAGGCTGGCGATTTCCAGTGCGAAAATCAGCGCGGTGGTGGGTTTGAATTGATGCAGTGAAGCCGGCTCCCAATACGGCAGGAACCCAAGATGTAAACCACCAGCCACCAGCGCGGGCGCTTGCAAATTAACTTGAGACAACAGCCAAAGCCCAAGCAGGATTAAACCGACGTTGATGATCCAGCCGGGCCGGAACCAATGCCGGCGCAATGCCGCCAGCCGGGTAAAAAAGCCGCTGCGCGTGGAGAAGAGCGGCGAGATCGCCGCGCCGAACGCCGTGCCCAGCGTGTTGGCGACGATGTCCACATTCGATGCGACGCGTTGCGGCACGAACAATTGCGCGCACTCCATGGCGAGACTCAAGCCCGTGCCGAACGCGCACACCATCAGCCAGTGATTCAAGGTGAACCGGTGCCGGGAAAAAGCGCGCGCCGCGAACACGCCCAGCGGCATATACACAAAATAGTTGGTGATGAGATCGGTGCGGGTAATCGTTTCCGGCCACGGCGCCCAAAGAAATGACGGATCAAAAGCGCGCGCGTCTTGCCACTGGCTCAGCGGATAGAGGCTCCCACTGACCAAGAGCGCGCAATAGGTCGCGAGTAACAGTATCCAAAAATTGATGGTGCGTGGTGGGTGCAATGGGGGCTCGGAGCTATGGGTTCTGATGGGATATTAAAGCAACTTCCGGTATCCTTCTATGCTTTAAATCTGCTGCTTGCGTTACGCGAGGAAGATATTTCGTGCCTGATTTCGATGTGTTCAATGGCGATGCGGACGGTATTTGCGCATTGCATCAATTACGCTTGAGCGAGCCGCGCGAGGCAACGCTGGTAACCGGCGTGAAGCGCGACATCGCGTTGCTCAAACGCGTGCCGGCCGGTGCTGGCGACCGCGTCACGGCATTGGATATTTCGCTCAAGACCAATCTGGATGCTGTGCTGCGTTTGCTAGCCGATGGCGCGCTGATCGAGTATTTCGATCATCACCAGGCCGACGGCATGCCGACGCATCCTAATCTGCATGCGCATATCGATACCAGCGCCGAAGTGTGCACCAGCCTGTTGGTGAATCGGCATCTGGCTAGCCGGCACCTGGTGTGGGCAGTAGTGGCGGCGTTTGGGGATAATCTCGCGGATGTGGCGCGGCGCGAGGCGGCGCCGCTGGGGCTGGGCGCATCCGCGTTAAGCGAGTTGCAAAGCTTGGGTGAGTGCCTCAACTACAACGGCTATGGCGAGTCGCCCGAGGATTTGTTTTTTCATCCGGCCGAGTTGTATCGCGAGCTGCATCAGCATGCCGACCCGTTTAGTTTCATGCGCGAGACGGCGACGTTTCAAACGCTCAGCCGGGGCTACGCGCAGGATATGGGGCAGGCACGCGCCATGCAGCCGACGCACGCGAACGATGTGGGCGTGGTGTATGTGCTGCCCAACGCCGCGTGGGCGCGCCGGGTCTCGGGCGTATTCGGTAATGACCTGGCAGTGGGCGCCCCTCATCTTGCGCACGCGGTGTTGACGCAAAAAGACAGCGGCTATCTGGTGAGCGTGCGTGCGCCTGTTTCTGTTCGGCAGGGCGCGGATACTTTATGCGCTCAATTTGAAACAGGTGGCGGACGCAAGGGTGCAGCGGGCATTAATCATTTGCCGGAGAGTGAACTGCCGCGGTTTCTCCAACTTTTTGATACCACTTTTCGGGCATTACATACCCTCTAAATATGAATAATCTCATCCCCCCTTACGCCGACAAGCTAACAGCTTTAATCGGCACCCCAGAACGCCAAGCCGCGCTCAAGCTTGAAGCGCGTGACTTGGTTTCGATTGATCTTACCCCGCGTCAAACCGCAGATTTGGAGCTGCTGATCAATGGCGGCTATTCGCCTTTGACGGGCTATATGAACCGCGTCGATTACGATAGCGTGGCGGCCTCGATGCGGCTGGCCAATGGCACGTTTTGGCCAGTGCCGATTGCACTCGAAGTGACAGAGAAAATCGGAGCTAACTTGGTATCAGGGGTGCGGGTAGCGCTACGCGACGCGGAAGGATTCATGCTTGCAGTGCTGACCGTGGGTGATGTGTGGCCGGTCGAGGGCAAGGTTCGCATGGGTGGCGCACTTGAGGGCGCGGGCTTGCCGCAACACCACGATTTCACCGAGCTGCGCCAAACACCGGAGGAAATGCGCCACCAATTCGCACGCCGTGGCTGGCGCCGTATTCTGGCCTTTCAGCCTGAGCATGCGCTGTTTCGCCCGCAGTACGATTTCATTGTCGAGTGCGCGCGCAGTCACGAGGCAAGTTTGTTGCTGCACCCGGTGGCGGGCGAGATGCCGGCAGACGAGGTGGAATACTTTGCGCGCATCCACGGCTATGAGGCGGTATTGGCGCGTTCCACCCTTGCCAGCACGGCATTGGCTTTGCTGCCCTTGCCGGATCATGGCGGCGGCTTACGTACGGCGCTGTTGAAGGCAATCGTCGCGCGCAATTACGGCTGCACGCATGTGGTGCTGGAAGGCGTTGCCGAGTCTGAACTCGCGCCTTACAGTGCTGGCTTGGGCTTGCATCTGATCAGCTTGCCCGCGATGGTGTATGTAGAAGCCGAAGGTAAGCACTTGCCAACTACAAAAGCCCACGGCCAAGTGACAAAGGAGATTCTCTCCGCCGAAGAGTTGCATCGCCGGCTTGAGCGCGGCCAAGACATACCCGAGTGGTTTGCCTTTCCCGAGGTGGTGGCAGCGCTACGCCGCGCCTATCCGCCCCGGCCGATGCAGGGTGTGTGTATTTTCTTTACTGGGTTTTCCGGCTCGGGCAAATCCACCCTCGCCAAGGCGTTAATGGTGCGGCTATTGGAATTGGGTGGGCGCCAAGTCACCCTGCTCGACGGCGATATCGTGCGCAAGCATTTGTCGAGCGAACTCGGCTTTTCGCGCGAACACCGCGATCTCAATATCCGTCGCATCGGCTATGTCGCGAGCGAGATCGTCAAACATCGCGGTGTGGCGATTTGCGCGCCGATTGCGCCCTATGCCGCCACCCGTCATGCCGTGCGCCACATGATCGAGCAATACGGCGGTTTCTTCGAAATCCACGTCGCCACCCCGATCGAAGTTTGCGAATCGCGCGACCGCAAGGGGCTCTACGCCAAAGCGCGCGCCGGTTTGGTAAAAGAATTCACCGGCGTGTCTGATCCGTATGAGGTTCCCAAGTCGCCGGAGCTGGTGATCGACACCTCGGATATTGGCGTGGATGAAGCGGTGCAGCGCATCCTGTTGAAGTTGGAGCGGGAAGGTTATCTGCGCTGATCTAGCCTGTGGAGCAGACGAAAAAAAGCTGGATTCACCGGGGCGACGGCCGGCCTTGTAAAGACCTGTTAACGGTGCTATTGTGAGTGCTTTATAACATACCGGAGGACAGTCATGGCAAACCTAATTCTCGCGGAAACCACCGCAAGCGTTTCTGAACTGAAGAAGAATCCTATGGGCACCGTCGCCGCTGGCGAGGGTTTCCCGGTTGCGATCCTCAATCGGAACGAGCCGGCTTTTTACTGTGTACCGGCAAAAGCCTATGAGGCACTAATGGACAAACTCGAAGACATCGAGCTTAACGCAATCGCCGACGCTCGCAAAGATCAACCAGTTGTCAAAGTCCAGCTTGACGACCTTTGAACTCGGGTTTCTCGATGAAGCCTTGAAAGAATGGGGCAAGCTGGACAGTAGTACGCGCGACCAATTCAAGAAGAAATTAGCCGAGCGTTTGACGAACCCGCGAGTTCCGGCAGCCCGGCTATCCGGCCGTGAAGACCGCTATAAAATCAAACTTCGGAATGTCGGCTATCGCTTGGTCTACGAAGTCCGCGACAAAGCGCTAATCGTCGTTGTCGTTGCTGTCGGCAAGCGCGAGCGAAACGCCGTCTATAAAGCTGCCGCAAGGCGCTAAGCGAAATCAATCAGTCTTCCCCCATTGATTGCACGTCGCCACCCCGATCGAAGTGTGCGAATCTCGCGACCGCAAAGGGCTCTACGCCAAAGCGAGCGCTGGCTTGGTGAAAGAATTCACCGGTGTGTCCGATCCGTATGAGGTTCCGGCATCGCCGGAATTATCGATCGATATTTCCGATATCGGCGTGGATGAGGCGGTGCAGCGCATCTTGCTCAAATTAGAGCGGGAAGGCTATTTGCGCAGGAAGCAGAGACAGAGAATGAAAAAACGCCCGACATCTTGCGATGCCGGGCGTTAATATTTGAAGCGCTTGAGATTTAAGCAGTCTTACGCTTACGCGCGGCAGCCAAGCCAGCCAAGCCCAAGCCCATTAGTGCGAGAGACGCCGGCTCAGGAGCGTTGTTATTACAATTTACCCGGCAGGTATCGTCGCGCCCCTCGAAGTCAAACGACAAATCCTCGATCACGTCCGCGGTATTGATCAGGGTCAATGCGCCGAGGAAGCTCCCATCGGCGCCGCTCCAGATTGTTGCGCGATTATTGAAGATGTCAGAGATGTAGAAGTTCGTCCCGTCGTAGGCGATGCCTGTTCCGTTGCCGTGGCCAGTCGTGTCGATGAAATCTGCAATTAGGAGATTTCCGTCTGTGTCGTAAACGCTGTACTGATTTCCGCCCGTGAAGCCACCATCGAAACGGTTCGCAATCAACTTGCCGTTGAAGTACTCAAGGCCATCATAGAAGCCTTCCGATCTGGATAGTGTAATGGTCTTCAATACCACGCCCGTAGGCGACACGTAGAAGGCTCTGTTCGATCCAGTGTAGTCGCTCGTCCAGAAATTATCACCGTCGAAGCTGATGGTCGAGATGCCCCCCGCGCCCGCAATAGTGAAGCCACCGAGGCTGACGCCCGTTGTTCGGTCGAACTTGCCGACGAATCCAGAACTTGCATCGGTCGTATAAATGACATCGCCCACCGTCACCACCCCTCGCCCGTTACCCCCAGAGCCGATGAAGCTGAAAATCCTGGCTCCAGTAGTGGTGTCGAATGATTGCACGAACGGCGTACCAGCATTGTTGGAATAAAGCACACCTGCTTGGCTGGCTTCAACAAAAGTCAGCGACATGACAATAGTGGCTAGTGTTACAAGTTTTGTTTTCATTTTCTTAACTCCTTGTAGAGATTTATTAAACTGACTTGGCAGCAACCCGATAAAACAAGCAATCGCGATAAACAAAAAACTAGGGTCAAACACGATTACTGCTATTTCCCATTTCCGTCATTAGTATCGCTATCGTAATGCCCTTGCCAATCAATACGCATAAGCCATGCCAAGTTAGAATAGAAAGATAAAATCCTATTTAATTACAGCGGGTTAAAATTTTTTAGCGCGGCGAATAGCAGTCCGCTGGGAACATTCCAAAACGAAACTGTAAAATTTGTCGACACTCAGGCGTGGTGCTTCAATCGTGGCAAATGGGTTCATCACCACGCACCAAAGGGGTAAAAGTTTGCCGAGGGTCTCTATGCCAAGGCACGCGCCGGTTAGTAAAAGAATTCAGCGGCGTGTCTGATCCGTATGAGATTCCGGAAACGCCGGAAATATCGATCGACACGTCGGACATCGGCTTGGATGAGACGGTGCAGCGCATCTTGCTCAAATTAGAGCGGGAAGGCTATTTGCGCCAGGAAGTAGAGGCAGAGCATGAAAAAACGCCCAGGCATCTTGCGATGCCGGGCGTCAATATTTGAAACGTTTGAGATTTAAGCAGGCTTACGCTTACGTGCGGCAGCCAAGCCAGCCAAGCCCAAGCCCATTAGAGCGAGAGACGCCGGTTCAGGTATCGTGCCACCACCGCCACCTTGAGTTACTTCGCCGTAGATCGCTAGGCCCCAAGTGCCGTTAGTGCCAGTAACGTTCCAGCTAGTGAGGACAGTACCAGTGGCAATGTCAAATTGAGCAATCAAACCACTCGTAGTTGCGGACCAAAACGAAGTCCCATTTGGGTCGAGGTTGAGGGCGAACCATAACCCGGAGCCTGCGATATCGTACGTGCCAATCTGAGTGCCGGACCCATCCAGAAGCTCGATGTCCGCGCCATCAGCGACCAAAACCTGGCCATTGCCCCGTATCCTGAGTGCGAACGCGTTCTCGACATCGGTGGAAAAATCACTAAGCATCGTGTTGGTCGCAACATTTACGCGATGTATTTCGCCGCCTTCCTGAGTGTATAGCATTGTCGACTGGTCGGCGGCTAAGTCCATGAAGTCAACACGCGTGGTGCTTATAGACGTAGATAAAGGAGCTCCGGCTGAGTCGAACTTGCGGATACTCCCCCCGACATTTCCGACGTAAATGTTGCTTGAAGCATCAATAACGACGCTTTCCGGCGTCGGAAGACCGCTGGCGAAGGCGCCCTGGTCAATGCCACCGCTGTTGAACTTCTGTACCGCGCCATTAGAGAAGCGCGTGGCATAGAAGTTGCCCGAGGCATCGAACGTTGACCCGGTGATGAACCCAGTGCCCACGCTTAAGGTCTGGACAAGGGTGCCAGTCGGCGTGTATTCCAGCACCGTACCTATGCCGGTAGAAACGAACACATTACCTAGGGTAAAAGGTACGGCCATCGCCTGACCGATGAACGCAATTGATAAAGCTAGTGCTATGGCAAATTTTTTCATGATGATCTCCACAAAAAAACATCTGGTTAATAAACCGAGTAATTCTTTGCTTACGATCAAACACGCATAATGCATGCCAAATTAATATTTACGTTTAAAATCATGTATTAAGGATCTAAGGCAGAGACTTGATCTGGGTGTACTGTAAAGTTATCCGACATTTTCCTTCGCAAAGTAGAATGATTGGCGCGCTACATCACATCGTGCTCAATCCGGTGTGGGCCCCGGCATGGTGCTGACTAGATTGAAGAGCAGGTATAGGGTAAAGGTCTGCCCTTTATTTCCTTATTCTTACTTCCTATGGAAGGTGAGCCCGCCGTTTCGGGCAAAAAAACGGCGACCCTCAGGCCGCCATTATTTTGGACAGAAGCCGAATTACGCGGTCTTGCGGCGGCGCATGGCGCCCAGACCAGCCAGGCCAATACCCAGTAGTGCCAAGGATGCAGGCTCGGGTACTTGACCATTTTTCAGATTGAAAGAAATGTCCTGAATTGCAAAATGGTTCCCATCCAGCTCAATCCGGCCAATCATCTCGCCAGCGTCACCAATAATTCCCCAGAAGCTAAAAGTACCCGAAAGCTGATTATTGAATGTCGCAATCAGTGCATCCAACTCATTGTAGACACGGATTATTTCCACGCTTGTATCAAACTCGACCAACCCAAAACCAACTGCGGAAACGGTATTTCCGTTAGCTAGAAAGTCGATATTTAGAATGCCGTCCCAGGTGCTAGTACTAAAAGGGCCAATTTCCCCGGCCGCATTTACACTTCCAGTGTTAGAGCCGCCAAAAATGCCAGCCTTCGTAGAGAAGGTCACGGCACTAGAGTAGCTCGCCCCGTTCGTATTGCCCGCCCCCGCAAAGCTGATCGTCGGCGTAGGGGTGATACCAGAGGCCGTAAGGAAAGCGGGTGAGGTTAATGCCGTGTTATAGGTAAAGCCGGTCTCCGATGAGGTGTACGTAATGAGGGCAGCGCTGGCGCTACCGGCTGCGAAGAGTGCCGAAGCGGCAAGTACGCTGGCTAATACGGTTTTTTTCATGATGTAGATCCTAGTTATTGGTAGGGAAAATTGAGTCAGACATAATTACAATCATACTGCCCATATCAACCATAAAGCATCATCCATGCCAGGTGAAAGTATAATAATTAAATTTTATTTAACTACAGCATGTTAAATACTTACGGCGTTGGCGGAAGCAGTTCGCTTGCAAAGTTTCAAAGCGAAACTGTAATAATTTCCGACATTTAGACGCTATGTTTCTGACTTATCAAAGACCCCACCACCATTCCCGCTACGCTCATCAGAAATCCCGCGAACTGCGGCGGGATGCCGCTCTCCGTAGCCAGGTATTCCAACGGCAGCCAAGTCGCTAAGCCTAGGCCGATGGCAAAATAAGCCCCCTGAGTAGTCGCACGCTTCCAATACAAGCCCGCCACCAGGGGGGTGAAGGCGACGACCAGCA
>JAUXTZ010000136.1 GCA_030681095.1 Burkholderiales bacterium | reverse complement strand
AAATGGCGGCGCCACCGATCAGCCCCATGATGTCGGCGAAGAACGTCAGCAGCGGCAAGGTGATGACCAGCGCGATCACGCGCGGCACCACCAGCACCTGCATCGGCTCGATGCCCATTACTTTGAGCGCGTCGACTTCCTCCCGCGTCTGCATCACGCCGATTTCGGCGGTAAAGGCCGAGCCCGAGCGTCCAGCCACCATGATGGCCGTGATCAGCACACCCATTTCGCGCAATACCGATACCGCCACCAGGTTGATGGTGAAATCCTCGCCGCCAAAGGGGCGCAGTTGGGCCACGCCCTGATAGCCGATGACGATCGCGATCATGAAGGCCATCAGGCCGATGATGGGCAGCGCATGAATACCGGTTTCCGCTACATACCGCGATATCGAAGCCGGACGCAGGTAACTCGGATGCATCAGGGCATTAGCGGTCCAGCTCGCTGCACGGCCGAGAAAGGTGATGACGTCGAGCGCCTCGTGCCTGGCATCATGCGCACCTTTGCCGAGCTGGATGACAATCTGGCGCCAGCGGGGAACAAATTTAACCTTCGGTAAGGGCTGAAGATCGAGCCCGCAGATGAGATCAAGCAGCGCCCGATGTTCTGCGCACACGCCGGTGAGTTCCACCCCTTGGTCACGCAGACCGCACAGGAACAACGCGCCCGGCGTATCGAGGCTGTCGAGCCCACCGATATCAAGCGCGCGCGCTGATCCCTGCTTGGTCCATTGCTTCAGGGCATTTCTTGCTGCGGGAAGCGCCCGTAGATCGAGCGCACCCGCAAATGCCAGGCGATCGCCCTCACCGCTGACAACAAGCGTTGGCGGGCACGGGGCTGCGGAAACTTGCGGCTGGTTTGTAGGTACACTGGTCACGGTTTGTCCGGGGCTCCGCGAATTTAGAATATATGAAGCAAGCTGACTCGAGCTTCCCTCACGTCAGGGCTGGCATGTCGCGTTGTGTGCCAGGCGGTTTAAATGCCTGGCGTAGACATTGCTCAGTTAATGGGATCCACGACGTAATTCTTTTTCGTTTGCAAATAGGCCACTTCGGCAAAGCCGGAGGGCACGATGTCGCGGTCGGCGACGCGATACAGCTGGTGAAAATCGATTCCCTGTTCGCGCAAGCTATTGTCGCAAACGACAAACTGCACGCCTCTGGCTTTCAGTGCATCGATCTTTTTCTGGGTTTCAGGCTCCGGGTTTTTCAATAACGTCACACCCTTGCTGTAGATCACCACCGTGTTCTGCATCTGGCCACCCCATTTAGCAGCCGAATCTAAGCTATTTTCTAAATTGCGTAACTTCATGCCTTGAACGGCCTTATCGTCGGTGGTGATCGGGACAACGATCTTCATCACACCGTACTGTTCATGGCTCATCTTGGGTTCAACGTAGCTGCTGAGCTTCGCTGCGGGGGCTTGTGCTTTTTCGTCGTTGGCTGCATACACCACGCCCGCTACAAATATTGAACTGATGACGGCCATTAAGATGTTTCGCGTACGCTTCATGCTTGACTCCCGGTTTAATTGATAAATCACTCGCCGAAAAAACCGGGTTGTGTGAGTAGATGCAATCGAATTAAAAAAGCCACGAAGAAAAAAGTCCGCGCACTCGATCGTTTTTGAAAATTCATCCATGATGATTCGCTTCCGTGATCGGTAAGCGAATTTTCGTCAGTATGGGCCGCGTAATTTTTCCGTCCGTTCGGTGCCGAACATACCGCACCATGGCGAATGCGAAAATGAGCCAAATCGGATTAACCACACTGCTGCTGCTTGCATCAGGACGGGCGCTACGGAATTAAATAATGTACGCCACCGTACAGACGCACTTGTGCTGCCCGCTTAAGGTTCGGTGGTACGAAGCACACTCGTGAATGACCCTCCATCAGCAGAAAAAACCAGATGTTTGAGCCGATGCGTCTTGCCAAGCATCCATTCGTGCCCATAACCACCAACCCATCCGCGCACGCGTATACCCCGCCGGATCGTGTTACCCACCAAGGAGATTGATTTTGAACAAGGAAAAGACAACGATTCATTCTGGAAAACGCAAACCGGAAAAGGGCTCGGCGCCGAATGGCGATTCCCACGTCGCTACCGGGGGTGAATTGCACCAGATTGCTGCGGGTGCGCACCCCGCGCTAACCACGAACCAGGGCGTCGCGCTTTCCGATAATCAAAATTCGCTCCGGGCCAATGCGCGTGGCCCGACGCTGCTGGAGGATTTTATCCTCCGCGAAAAAATTACCCATTTTGACCACGAGCGTATTCCCGAGCGCATTGTTCACGCGCGTGCGACCGGGGTACATGGTTATTTCGAGCTGACCGCCTCGTTAAAAAAATACACCACCGCCAGGATACTCACCGAGGTTGGTGAGAAGACGCCCGTGTTTACGCGCATCTCGACGGTCGCAGGCGGCGCAGGTTCGGTCGACACCCCGCGCGATGTACGCGGGTTTGCCGTCAAGTTTTATACCAAGGACGGTAACCGGGATCTGGCCGGCAACAACATCCCGGTTTTCTTCATCCAGGATGCGATCAAGTTCCCCGATCTCATCCATGCCGTAAAAATGGAACCCGACCGCGGCTTTCCGCAATCGGCGACAGCGCACGACACTTTTTGGGATTTCATATCGCTCACGCCGGAATCCATGCATATGGTGATGTGGATCATGTCGGATCGCACTCTGCCCCGTTCGCTGCGCATGATCGAAGGCTTTGGTGTGCATAGTTTCCGCCTGATCAACGCCGACGGCGAATCAACTTTCGTCAAATTCCACTGGCGTCCCAAGCTTGGCTTGCAGTCAACCATCTGGGACGAGAGCGTCAAGATTTCCGGCGCTGATCAAGACTTCCATCGGCGCGATATGTTCGAGGCCATTGCTGCGGGCAATTTCCCCGAGTGGGAATTCGCGGTGCAGCTTTTCACGCAGGCGGAAGC
>JAUXTZ010000134.1 GCA_030681095.1 Burkholderiales bacterium | reverse complement strand
GCAAACGACTACATCAAATGGATCGGGCTCTTCCGATAGCGATGGCACGATCACCGCTTATATTGGAAAGCACATCTCCAGCGCTGCCGTAACCTACTCCCCCACACCACGGGATTTATCTGAGCGTATTGATTCAAGCCTAAACCCTTTGACTCTTGTGCTACGATATTCGCATATCAGCGGGATTAAATGACGTACCCAACGCCCCGCATAAAGCACCCAGGGGAACCTCTCACGATGCGCAAGTTGATCCTGATCGCGGCCATGCTGCCGCTCATGACTATTTCAGGCTGCGGGTACAACGATCTCCAGCAACAAGATGAAGTGATCAAGGCGCGCTGGGGGCATGTACTCAATCAATATCAGCGGCGATTCGATCTGATCCCGAATCTGGTGCGGGTGGTCAAAGCCTATGCGGATCACGAGCGCGAAATCATGGAGGAAGTCGCCGCCGCTCGGACATCCATCGCGGCCGACCGCAATGTCTCCCCCAATGACCCCAAGACGCTGGAATCCTTTGTGAAAGCCCAGGACCGCTTAGGCAAAGCGGTATACCGTCTGCTAGCAGTGAGCGAAAACTATCCGCAACTCAAGGCAGATGGTGTTTTTCAGGATCTGCTGGTTCAACTTGAGGGCACGGAAAACCGCATCACCTACGCGCGGCAAAAATATATCGAAGCCGTCGCGCAGTACAACGTCACGGTACGCAGTTTCCCCAGCAACCTCACCGCCAGCTATATGGGCTATCAGACCAAGCCCAATTTCTCTGTAGAGAGCGAGCGCACTATCTCAACAGCGCCCGCCGTCAACCTGGGCAAGTAGCGTGATGCGGTCTTTCATTTTGATACTCGCCCTGTTCTGCATGAGCCTCGCTCAAGCCGAAGAAGCCAAACCCGAAGCAAGCAAAACACCCTTCCCCATCCCCGACAACTACAGCCTGGTGAATGACTATCATGGTGTGCTGAGTTTGACCCAAGCCAACGCACTCATGGAAAAGCTTGCCCGGCTGGAAAAGAAAAACGGAACGCAGATCGTGCTGATGATCGTTCCCACCATCGGCGATATGCCGGTCAATGAATACGCCTGGAAGGTGATGGAAAAATGGGACCCGGGCAATCACGGTGACGGAAATGGCTTGCTGTTTCTGATTAGCGCAGAGCCAAGCAATTTCTTTTTTGCTACCGGCCCCGGTATTCAAGGGGCATTGCCCGATGTCAAACTGCGCCACATCTGGCAAGACCATATGGACCCGCACTTCAGACGGCAAGAGTGGTTCGAAGGCATCGACGCAACCATCGACGCCTTGATCGCAGCAGCAGGCGGCGAAGCGACGCAAGGCGGCATCTCCCATCCCACGGTCATCGTGATTACACGCGACCAAAGCATCGCGGCGATATTGGCGCTCATCGGCATTTGCTACGCTGCTTTTCTCTTATTCAAACGCTACCGCAAACGCTCGAAAGCGCAAACCTAAACATGCTAAAAAACATCATTGTCTTCGGGCTGATCGCCACAGGAATTTACTACTTCGGATTCCGCGAGACCGATCTCGATAAGCTTATGAAACCCGCAGCAGAATTATCCGCCGGCACCGAGGCCAACATCTTCGTCGAGCCCGACTACAAAAACATCCCCATCAGCGATCACGATTACGCAGTCAATGGCGCCTACACCGTGGTGTTCTATCACATGGAAACCTGCCCCGGCTGCCGCCGCCTTGACGGCGACCTGGGACACTTTCTCGCGCTACGCAAAGATATCGCCATCAGAAAAATCGACCTGGGTACCAACTGGTCCACCGGAACAGCGCTACGTGACTACGGCAGAAACATCGGCCTCACCCCCTTCATCATCATCTACGATGCGAAGGGCAAACAAATCCACGCCGACGAAGGCACAAACAACCGCGCCTTTAAACTGCTCTATGAGTGGATGAACGAAGAATTCAAGAAAGAGTATTACCAAAAGCAGGGTAAGCAGTCTTGAAGCCCTGCAAAAAATTAAGCGCTTCTAACAGACGACATCCAAGCTTCACGCCCATAGTTGATCAGCCAAGAAAAGAGCATAATTCGGATGCGATCGGTCTCCTTTTTCATACTGTAATAACCGTACCAAGGATGCTCATGATTAATATTATTCATCAAGATAGGACATCATGGCAGCCATCTTTATTTTAATAAATGTCCGTCCCATGGGTCTCTTGATTAACTGTTAGATTTCTCAATGCCAGCTCTCCCCGCCGAAACGTATAAGCGCTACGCACAATTCCTTGAGCAGAGAATCGAGGGACAACAACACCTGACGGAAGACAGCGTAAGGTACGCGTTCTTCTTTGCTGTTCTTCAGACCACGTCCATACAGCAACAAGAAATCATTCTTGAACTTCCTCATCCAAGATTCCCTGGCAAGGAGGTTGACACATACATCCAACCCGCCGGGAACCGGCAAGAAATATTCATCGAGTTTAAGTTTCACCGAACTTCGGCAAGCTCCTCTCCAAAACCGCAAAAGGCCGGGTCCCTTTTCAAGGACATTAGTCGGTTGTCATCGATCAAAACCGCAGAGAGGCGCTGCCTTGTTGTTTACCTGACGTGCTCGGAAATGGCCAAATACTTTGAGAAAAACGAGGCTGCCTATTCCAATTTTTGGCACCAACCGACGGGTGGAGAGTTTATCTATGACGATACATTCCTTGAAAAAACTACAGACACCTTCCGAAGGGCGAGTAGTGATTTGCACAAGGCTCAGGTGCATGTTGCACATAGCGCACCGCTTTCTAGGGGCTATCATTTGCGTGTATTTGAAGTTCAAGAAATCTAACGTGGCGCTCAACCTCGCTCCCTTCGGTCGCTGGACGCTGCGCGATAAAGCCGCGCAGCGCCGGTTAGCTCTACGTTTTGCCTCACACTAACTATGTTCGCGCAGCTTAAGTTGGTAGTTGATCTGATTAGGTCTGGAGTTTTTGATTTTCGAAATTTCCAGACGGCGAAGGCACGTGAAGAGGCCGTTCTTGATGTTTTGCGCGTGTATTTCCTTTTGAAAGACTGCGTCGATGATGGAGAGAAGCTCATCAATGAGGCACAACCCAATCCTGTCGAAAAAGTTTCTCAAATGGATCCAGAACTGGCTCTAGCAACTATTGAGAGATGGGATGCCACGATTCGAAAGCAAGGCATCCGCCTTTACAGGCTACAGGGTGCCCTTCTCGGTCAAGATCACATTACCGTGATTGACCCAGCCTTGGGAGCGCGCATAAGCGAAATCATCGGGGACAAGATGGATCGCGCCGTCACGTTGCATGGCATCGGTGCAGCCCTCTATTTCAAGAGCATGTTTCCCGTGGAAAATACTGCTGAAGAAAAGGCCAGCTACATTTCTGTGATGGCTGGCGAGGAAGAAGACAGTCTTAATATGCCGCGCATCCATGCCGAGATTGAAAGCCTACGCGAGTCTTTAGATCAGTATCGTTGTGTTGTCGAGCGAATGGTTACTAATCCGGAGTTGCTGCAACTTTCTCAGCGTGCCCGGCAGGAGACTAGGTTTCCCGATGAGGCATAACCTGTCATTCCTCCGAACATGCGCGAAAAACCGCGCAGGCTGGTGAATTCAAACGTTGAACCTCTATTTCGAGAAACTCGCACGACCACTGCGGTTCAACTTGGCGATCAAAGCACTAAAACCACCACCCAGAATCCAGATTCGTCGTCGCGAACACATCAAACAATAATGGGTTAAGCGCCATCGCACTTAACCCATTTTCTTTTCACCACCCCAATCAAACCAAGCTTGCCCCCCTCACGAACCAGCAGGCGGACAAGCCGTTCCTTCCTTGCGCAGCGTACTTTGCAGGTAGCAGGTGAGCGCGCTGGAGCCGGCTGCGAATAGCCAGTAAACCAGGAAGGCGATCGTATACGCCGCCATGCGGCTCTCGAACAGGGGTTCGCCGTTGTAGGCGATTTCCAAAGGGTCGAAGGTGGAGAACATCACGCCATCCATGGCGATGGCAACCAGGAACGAAGGCCAGAGCACCCACATCAATCGTTTCATTTTTCTCTCCTCCTATCTCATTAGTAGTGAAACTCTGCAATGCACTTGCGTCATTCCGGCGAAAGCCGGAATCCAGCCGGTGTTTAAACCGCTGCGAGTTTTAAAACCCTGGATTCCGGCTTTTGCCGGAATGACGGGCTTTTTAGGTCCCTTTAGCTATTCGGTTTCAACGTCACGCGCGCTTCCCCGCCCTGCGTGATATGGCCATGCAACAGCCAAATTTTTCCCGGGTCTTCTAATACCAAAGCCCAACGGCCTGGCGCGGGCAACTGAGCTTGGCCGGTGTAGCGGCCGTTGCCGATGTGAGTCAATAACGCTGTCTGGTCCATGCCGGCACGGGTGGGGTGTGCGATGCGTAAGCTGATCCGCTCGGGATAGCTCGCGAGTTGGCCGATGAGGGTGAGCGCGACATTGCCGTCTGCCAGGTGCATGTCCGCTACGAGTTGTAGCCGTGCTGCGGTTTCATCCCGTGCCAGGGTGCGATTGATGGCGAGGCCTTGTTTGTAGTAATCATCGACCACGACGCCATCATCGCTTTGGATCGCCAGCCACAGCGTGATGAAACCGGCCACTACCGCCGAGGCGGGCAGGGAGATGAGGAACCAGGGCCAGTAGTCGCGGTACCAGGGTCGTTGCGGCATGCTGTGCATTTTATTCCTTTCGCTAGCGGGCGAAGAATGTGGTTTGTTGGGTGCGGGTCAGTTTGCTGTTTTCCGTCGCGCTGACTTGGAAGGTGACCTTGGCGGTGCGGCCCTTGATGTCGGCTGGGTCTGCTTGCAAGCGCACCGACACCAGGCGCGAGGACAAGGCTTCTACCGAGAGCGACGACACATCGGTGACCACTTTGATATTCGGCACGCCTTCCACCTTGATCGTATACGTATGCGGTTCGGCATCCATGTTGATGACCATGATGCGGTAGCTGTTCTCCACCAAGCCCTGTGCGGTTTCGCGCGCCAAGGCATTGCGGTCGCGCATCACATCCACTTGCAGCGGCACGCGCACTGTGAGCGCGGTGATCAGCGCGCCTGCCACGATGAGCAAAATCGTGCTGTAAATCAGGGTGCGCGGACGAAATACGTGACGCAGGATTTCCGCATCGCTGTATTTTCTTTTGAGTACATTCTCGGTCGAGTAGCGGATCAAGCCTTTGGGGTAGCCCACTTTTTCCATCACCTGATTACAAGCATCCACACATCCGCCACAACCGATGCATTCGTATTGCATGCCGTTGCGGATGTCGATGCCGGTCGGGCACACCTGGACGCAGATGCCGCAATCCACACACATCCCCAAGCCTTGCGCCTTATAGTCGACGCCCTTACCGCGTGGGCCACGCGGCTCGCCGCGATTCATATCATAGGTAATCACCAGCGTATCGGGATCGAACATCACCCCCTGGAAGCGCGCATAGGGGCACATGTATTTGCAGACTTGCTCGCGCATCCAGCCGGCGTTGCCATAAGTGGCGAAGCCGTAGAAGAACACCCAGAAGGTTTCCCACGGGCCGACGGTGAAGGTGACGAACTCATGCGCCAGCGTGGCAATCGGCGTGAAATAGCCGACGAAAGTAAAGCCGGTCCAAAACGCGAGGGCGATCCACGCCGCATGCTTGGCGAACTTCAGCCCGAATTTGTGCGCACTGAATTCCGATTTATCCAGCTTCATGCGCTTGGCGCGATCCCCTTCGATCTTGCGCTCGATCCACAGGAAGATTTCGGTGTAGACCGTTTGCGGGCAGGCATAGCCACACCACAGCCGGCCCGCGAGCGCGGTAAACAGAAACAATGCGAGCGCGGCCAGAATCAGCAGCGCCGCGAGAAAAACGAAATCCTGCGGCCATAACACCAGACCGAAGATGTAGAACTTACGCGCACCGAGATCGAACAGCACGGCTTGGCGCTCATCCCACGACAACCAAGGCAGGCCGTAATACAGCGCTTGCGTGAACAGCACCACCGACCAGCGCAAATTGGCGAACAAGCCGGTAACCGCGCGCGGGTAGATTTTTTGGCGCACTGCATACAGCGCCTGCTCCATCTCCTGCGCGGGTTCGGGTTTAGTGTTTGCTTCGCTCAATGGTTGTTACCTGGGTGATTTTATAAATCAAGCGGGCGAGGCATGCCTCGCCCCTACATCCCCTGAATCCTGAATCCTGAATCCCGACGCCTATTTCTTCGCCGACAGCCCATAAACATACGCCGCAAGCAAATGAATCTTGCCCTCTGAGAGCGCACCTTGCTGCGCTGGCATTTGGCCGTTACGACCCTTGGTGATGGTTTCAATAATCGCTTTCTCCGTACCACCGTAGAGCCACACCTCGTCCGTCAGGTTGGGCGCACCGAGTGCGGGGTTGCCCTTCCCTTCCGGCCCGTGGCAAGCCGCGCAGACCGCAAACTTGGCCTGACCTGCCGTGGCGAGCTGCGCGTCATGCGGGCGGCGACTTATCGAGAGTACATAATTTGCGACCTCTTTCGTGCCCTGCTCACCGCCCACCGCAGCGGCCATCGGCGGCATCATGCCGCTACGACCATTGGTGATGCTGGCTTTGATGATTTCCGCATCGCCGCCATACAGCCAATCGTTGTCGGTCAAATTGGGGAAGCCTTTGGCGCCGCGCGCATCCGAGCCATGACACTGCGAGCAATAGGTGAGGTATAAGCGTTCGCCCATTTGTTTGCCTTCTGCATCGGCGGCGACCGCTTTCAGGTCTTGCTTGAGAAATTTATCGAACAGCGGGCCATAGGCTTTATCCGCATCCGTCATCTCTTTTTCGTATTTACCTTGCGAGGTCCAATTCCCGACACCGGCGAAGCTGCCCAGCCCAGGGAAGATCGCCAGATAAATCAGCCCAAACACCACCGTGATATAGAACAACCACATCCACCAGCGCGGCATCGGGTTATGGTATTCGGCCAAGTCTTCATCCCACACATGGCCGGTGGTGCCGGGCTTTTCACCCGGCGCCAGGCGGCGCGTGCTCAGTACTTTAAGGAACACGCCGCAACCGATCACGCTGATCAGCGTGACGATGGCGATGAACGGGCCCCAGAAACCACTCGTGAAATCGCTCATGATGTTCTCCTATTTTTGTTGCGCAGGGCGCGGGGTATCGTCATCGTCCAAGGGCATGCGCGCCGCTTCGTCGAACGCCGCCTTGCGCGGTGCGCTATACGCCCACCACACGATGCCCAGAAAAGTGACGAACGACAGCACGGTCACGATGCTGCGTAAGATTTGGATATCCATTATTTCGCCCCCTTCAATGCGGTGCCGAGCACTTGCAGATAAGCGACCATGGCGTCTTCTTCGGTCTTGCCCTCGACGGCTTGCTTGGCGCCTGCGATATCGGCGTCAGTGTAGGGCACGCCCACGATGCGCAGGCCATTCAGATGCGCGCCGAGCGTGTCGCCCCTCACTTTATTTTGCGCGAGCCAGGGATAAGCCGGCATATTGGATTCCGGCACCACATCGCGCGGATTTTGCAAATGCACGCGATGCCAGTCATCCGAATAGCGACCGCCCACACGCGCTAGATCCGGCCCGGTACGCTTGGAACCCCATTGGAAGGGATGGTCGTACACGAACTCACCCGCTACGGAATAGTGGCCATAGCGTTCGGTTTCGGCGCGGAACGGTCGGATCATTTGCGAATGGCAGTTGTAGCAGCCTTCGCGTTGATAGACATCGCGCCCAGCCAATTGCAGCGCGGTATAGGGCTTGAGGCCCTTTACCGGCTCGGTGGTGGATTTTTGAAAAAACAGCGGCACAATTTCCACCAAGCCTCCGACGCTCACCACCAAGATGATGAGCACCATCATGAGGCCGATGTTTTTTTCGATTACTTCATGGCTTGAACTCATGTCTCTCTCCTTAGCTTTAAGCGTGGGCCATGGCAGGCGCAGGAATCGGCGCATCCACCGCCTTCTGGCCGGATATGGTTTTGATCACGTTGTAGGCCATGATCAGCATCCCGGCGAAAAACATCGCGCCGCCCAGCAAGCGAATCATGTAATACGGATACATGCGCGCCGTCACTTCCGCAAAGGTATACGTGAGCGTGCCGTCCAGATTCACCGCGCGCCACATTAGCCCCTGCATCACGCCGGCGATCCACATCGAGGTGATATACAACACCACGCCAATGGTGGAAACCCAGAAGTGCAAGGTGATGAGCTTGATGCTGTGCATCTCGGCGCGGCCGAACAAGCGCGGGATCAAGTAATACATGCAGCCGATCGTCACCATCGCCACCCAGCCCAGCGCGCCGCTATGCACATGGCCGACCGTCCAATCGGTGTAGTGCGACAGCGCGTTCACCGTCTTGATCGACATCATCGGGCCCTCGAACGTGGACATGCCGTAAAAGGAAAGCGAGGTGATGAGGAATTTCAGAATCGGATCGGTTCTGAGCTTATGCCAAGCGCCGGACATCGTCATGATGCCGTTCACCATGCCGCCCC
This sequence comes from Burkholderiales bacterium, assembly GCA_030681095.1. GTDB lineage: Bacteria > Pseudomonadota > Gammaproteobacteria > Burkholderiales > Thiobacteraceae > RBG-16-58-11. Next base: position 4,835 of record JAUXTZ010000134.1, on the reverse strand, counting down.
AGCTCGGTGCGAGCAGGATCAGCGAGAACGCCACACCCAGCGATTGCGTCCAGTCCGGCAGCGCGGTGTAGTGCAGATGGTGCGGGCCGGCCCACATATAAGTAAAAATCAATGCCCAGAAGTGCACCACGGACAGACGATACGAATACACCGGTCGCCCGGCCTGCTTCGGTATGAAGTAGTACATCATGCCGAGAAAGCCCGCAGTCAAAAAGAAGCCCACCGCATTGTGGCCGTACCACCACTGGATCATCGCATCCTGCACGCCGGCGTAGGCGGAGTAGGATTTCATCGCTTCGACCGGAATCGCTGCGCTGTTTACGATATGCAGCAGCGCCACAGTCAAAATGAACGCGCCGAAGAACCAATTCGCCACATAGATATGCGGTGTCTTGCGCTTCATGATCGTGCCGAAGAACACGACCGCATAAGACACCCATACCACTGCGATCAGAATATCGATCGGCCATTCCAGTTCGGCGTATTCCTTCGCGCTGGTGAAACCGAGCGGCAGCGTGACGGCGGCGAGCACGATAACCAGATTCCAGCCCCAGAAAGTGAACCCCGCCAGCCGGTCGCAGAACAGCCGTGCGTGGCAAGTGCGCTGCACCACATAGTAAGAAGTGGCGAATAGCGCCGAGCCGCCAAACGCAAAGATCACCGCATTGGTATGCAGGGGGCGCAATCGGCCATAACTCAGCCACGGGATGCCGTAGGTGAGATCGGGCCAGATCAACTGGGCCGCGATCAGCACGCCGACCAGCATGCCGACAATGCCCCACACCACGGTCATCAGTGCGAATTGCCGCACCACTTTGTAGTTATAGGTGGCTTCCATACTTAGCTCTCCTCTCGCTTAGAAATCGAAATTGTTTCAGGCTTGGCGGGCAAATCGTCATCCATCAACACGCGATAGGCCGGGCCTTCCATGTCGTCGAACTGGCCCGTTTTCACCGCCCACCAAAATGCCCAGCCGATGACCAGCACCAGAATCAAACTCATCGGAATCAACAAATATAAAATATCCATTACACGCTCTCTGCCGCGAGTACGCGCGGCGCGATCGACGCGATGGCCGCCGGTTTTTCATGATCCGCCAAGCGCAGCGCATTCACCACCACGATCAGCGAACTTAAGGACATGCCGATGCCCGCCATCCACGGCGTGACAAAACCCAGCAGCGCCGGGGGAATCGCGATCAAGTTGTACACAAGCGCCCACAGCAGGTTTTGGCGCACGATGCGGCGCGTGGCCGCCGCCTTATCCAGCGCCTCGTCGATGCGCAACAAGCTGCCGGAAAGCATCACCACATCCGCCGCCGCATGCGCGACACTGGCGCCGCCGCCCATCGCAATCGACACTTGGGCTTGGGCCAGCACCGGCGCATCGTTCACGCCGTCGCCCACCATCGCCACCACCGCGCCCTGCGCCTGCAGCGCTTGCACATAACGCACTTTATCTTCCGGTTTGGCTTGCGCCTGCACCTGCTCGATCCCCAACTGGCGCGCGACTGCGTTCACCGCACCCTCGCTGTCTCCCGACAAGAGATGCACGCGTAGGCCGCGCGCTTGCAGTGCGCTCACCAATTGCGCCGCTTCCGCGCGCAAGCTATCGCCGATCTCGAACAGCGCCAACCAGCCTTGCGCGCTGCCCAAGCCAATCAGCGTGTGCGCGGCATCGTGCGGGCGCAGCTTGCCGGGCAAGGTTCCCGCAAGCTCCGCGACAAAAGCCAAGCTACCGATGCGCAGCCGCATGCCCTCGATCACGCCTTCGATGCCGCTGCCGGGCGTGTTGCGCACATCCGCCGCCACCAATTGGCTGGGGCCTGCCTGGCGTAAGGCCTGGGCCAGGCTATGCTCGGAGCCCTGCTCCAAGGCGTTGGCGAGTTGCAGGCAATGCACGGCGGGAGCGTCGCTGAGGGTTTGCGTCTGGCGAAGTACAGTGCGCCCTAGGGTGAGCGTGCCGGTTTTATCGAAGATCACATCCGTGACCCGCGCCAAGGTTTCCAGTGCATGGCCGCGCGTCACCAGCAAACCGATGCGTGTCAGCGCACCGGTGGCCGCAGTCAGCGCCGCCGGCGTGGCGAGCGATAGCGCGCAAGGACAAGTCACCACCAGCACCGATACCGCGATGAAGATCGCCTTAGATGGATCGATGACATACCAAACAAGGGCGGCCAGGGCGGCAATCACCAAAATCACCGCTACGAAAATTTGCGCCGCGCGATCGGCGAGTAGTGCTAGTTGCGGCTTTTCGCTTTGCGCCCGATCCAGCAGGCGCAGCATACCGGCGAGCACGGTGTCTTGGCCGATGTGCGTCACGCGCATCACCAGCGGGCCGCTGATATTGATTGCGCCGCCGACCAGCGCATCGCCCGCGCGTTTGTCGATGGCGCGGCTCTCGCCGGTGAGCAACGATTCGTCGGCTTCGCTCTGGCCTTCCACCACCACGCCATCCGCCGGAATCGCGGCGCCAGGACGAATCAGCACATGATCGCCGCTGGCGAGTTGCGCCACGGCGATATCTTCGGTGTTGCGGTTCAGCGCGAAATCGACGAAGCGCACGGCAATGGCTGGAATGAGCTTGGCCAAGCGATCCGCCGCCTGGGCGGCACGTTCACGCGCGCCCATTTCCAAATAGCGCCCGCCGAGCAGTAAAAACACGAACATGGCGATTGAATCGAAATACACCTCGCCGTGCATCGCCAGCGTAGCATAACAACTGGCGCTGAACGCGACCAGTATGCCCAGCGCCACCGGTACATCCATGCCGACGCGTTTCGATGAGACATCGCGCCATGCGCCGAGAAAAAACGGCGCGCTGGAATACAGCACCACCGGCAGCGTCAGCAACAGGCTCGCCCAACGCATCAGGCTTTGGATATCGGCGCTCATGCTGCCGTCGTCGAGATAAGCCGGTATCGCATACATCATCACCTGCATCATCGACAGCCCGGCGATGGCGAGCCGGCGCAGCGCGATGCGGCGCTCGCGGCGCTGCACATCTTCCTGGCGCGTTGCATCGAATGGATGCGCGGTATAACCGATCGCGGCCACTGCGCGCAGGATGTCGGAGAGATGAATTTGACTATCGTCCCAGCGCACCCGTGCGCGGCGCGTGGTGTAATTAATATCGACCGACAGCACCCCCGGCAGGCTCGCCAGATGCTGCTCGTTCAGCCATACGCAGGCCGCGCAGCGGATGCCTTCGAGCAGCAAGGCCGCTTCGCGCACATTGCCCGCTTCTACGCGCACGAAGGAGCGCTGGATTTCAGGGGTGTCGTATAAGGAAACTTGAGCGAGAAACTCGGGTAATGCGGCTTCGGGATTGGCGGGTAACGCACTGCGATGGCGATAGTAGTCGCCGAAGCCTTGATCGATGATGGCGCTCGCCACGGCTTGGCAGCCGCGACAGCAGGTGGGCTGGATAGCGCCAACATAGCTCACCGGGAAGTGGGCCGCGACGGGAACGGACTGGCCGCAATGAAAGCAGGCCTGATATTCCCCTCGCGCCAGTTCGTTCAAACTGGTTGCACCCATCCCGGCGAATCCTTTCCTTTTTTGGATTGTTATTCTGCCTTAGAAACGCCGTCCGTAACCTACCCCCCACACCACGGGATTAATCTTAAAAGTTGTGAGGTAAGCGCCGCTGCTCTTCACGTCGGTTTCGATGTAGAGCTTCTTTACATCAAAGTTGATGTAGCTCTTCTTGTCAAGGGCCACGTCCACCCCGACCTGCAATGCACCGCCCCAACTATTGCGTTCGACATCGAGAGGAGAATTTAAACCCATACTATAAAAGCGCGTGTAATTGATGCCGGCGCCGACATAAGGCTTGATCGTTTGATTTGGATAAAAGTGGTATTGCAAGGTCAGCGTCGGCGGGAGCAAGCTGACTTTGCCCAGATTCGCACCATTCAACGTGACCTGATGGCGCGAGGTAGCGAGAATCAACTCCACCCCAACATTCTTGTTAATGAAATAGGTGAAATCGAGTTCCGGCACGGTTTCGCTGCTCGCATCCACACCGGTAACAGGCCCGGAACTAGTATCCGGCGCAACATGGATCGCGCGTATCCGCCACATCCAATTTTCTTCAGCCTGAATTGCCCCGCTCTGCACAAACGCTACGCCTATTGCACACGCCATCAACGTTTTCTTCATCGCATCTACCCCTTCATTAATTTATCAATAGATATTCGGACATTCATATCCGAATGTTGTAAAGATAACGCAATCGCCGCCACCGTTCAAATACCCCTTATGGGTAGGTGGGTAAAGCCCCAGGCTTACTTGCCTCAGGTAATATCTCTTTATGATTCCGTGGCTTGAGCCTGACGACCCATTCCCCCCCACCAGTAAGGCACTGAAGCAGCCGAATGGATTGTTGGCGGCGGGCGCCGATTTGACACCGACGCGACTGATTGATGCCTATTCCCAGGGCGTCTTTCCCTGGTTCAATGCCGACGAGCCGGTGCTGTGGTGGAGCCCGGACCCACGCATGGTGCTGTACCCAAGCGAACTAAAAGTCAGCCGTTCACTCAAAAAAGTGATCCGTAATCGCGAATACGAAGTGCGACTCGACACGGCTTTCACCCGCGTAATGCGTGGTTGCGCTCAGCCGCGCGATGAGCAAAGCGGTACCTGGATTTCTCCCATGATGATCGAGGCTTACACAGAGCTGCATGAAATGGGCGTCGCTCACTCGGCCGAGACCTGGATCGACGGCAAGCTGGTCGGCGGTTTATATGGGCTCGCATTAGGCCGCATGTTCTATGGCGAATCGATGTTCACCGAGGTAACCGACGCCTCGAAAATCGCGTTTGTGCATTTGGT
>JAUXTZ010000132.1 GCA_030681095.1 Burkholderiales bacterium | reverse complement strand
TGCGCAGCGGCGCGTTTGACGACGCATATCATCAGATGGCGCGGGCGGAGTTTGCGCGCCACTTAGCGAGCGGTGCATATCGTGTACATGCGCTGCATGAGGGGCTCTATGCACAAGCAACGTATCTGTTAGCGTCCGTTACGCCACTCGCCTTGCGTACACTGGACGCACTGCACCTTGCCGCCGCGCAATCCGCACACGCAACCACGATTGCCACCGCGGATAAAATCATGGCCCAAGCGGCGACCCAGCTTGGCATAAACACCACCACTTTTTTTAACTGAGTTCCCTCATGACCGACCCACAAGATCAACCCCAAGACGAAAACCAAATCATCGCCGAGCGTCGCGCCAAGCTGAAAACACTACGCGAGCAGGGTAATCCCTTCCCCAACGATTTCCCGCGCGAGCATTTGGCCGAAGTGCTGCACGAGCAGTACGAAGATCTGCCGAAGGAAGAACTTGAAGCGAAAAACATCGCCGTGGTGGTGGCCGGGCGCATGATGTTAAAACGCCTGATGGGCAAAGCCAGCTTCGCGACGCTGCAAGACATGAGCGGCCGTCTGCAAATCTATATCACCGATGACCACACGGGGGCGGCGGCACACGAAGCCTTCAAGCATTTTGATCTGGGCGATATCATCGGCGTGCGCGGCACGATGTTCAAAACCAACAAGGGGGAGCTCTCGGTGCGCGCCACCGAGCTTAAGCTACTCACCAAAGCACTGCGTCCGCTGCCGGACAAATGGCATGGCCTCACCGATCAGGAAGTGAAATACCGCCAGCGTTACGTCGATCTCATGATGAACGAAGAGACCAAGCTCACCTTTGTGCGGCGCTCTAAAATCATGCAGGCGTTTCGCAGTTTTCTGATGAGCCGGCGCTTCCTGGAAGTGGAAACGCCGATGATGCATCCCATCCCCGGTGGCGCGGCGGCGCGCCCTTTCGAGACCCATCACAATGCGCTGGATATGCAGCTTTTTCTGCGCATCGCACCCGAGCTGTATTTGAAGCGGCTGGTGGTGGGCGGCTTCGAGAAAGTGTTCGAGATCAATCGCAATTTCCGCAACGAGGGCATTTCCCCGCGCCACAATCCCGAATTCACCATGCTCGAATTCTATGTGGCGTATCGCGATTACCATTACCTCATGGCGCTGACCGAGCAAATGTTCAGCTACATTTGCCAAGAGGTGCTCGGCACCACCACGATCAGCTACCAAGGACGCGTCATCGATTTCGCCAAACCATTTTCACGCATGAGCATGGTGCAAGCGGTGCTGCATTACCATCCGGAATTCACGCTGGCGCAGGTCAATGATCCACAGTTTTTGATCAGCTATTTCGAGCAACACAAGTTCGAATACCGCAAAGGCGATGGCATCGGCGGACTGCAAACCACCTTGTTCGAGGAAACCACCGAACACTTGCTGTTCGACCCCACCTTTATCGTCGACTACCCGGCCGAAACCTCACCGCTCGCACGGCGCAGCGATAAGCATCCTGAAATTACCGAACGCTTCGAGCTTTTCATCGCCGGACGTGAATTGGCAAATGGCTTCTCCGAGTTAAACGATGCGGAAGATCAAGCCGAACGCTTCATGCAACAAGTGCGGCAAAAGGAAGCGGGCGATAAGGAAGCCATGCACTACGACGCGGATTACATTCGCGCCCTGGAATACGGCTTACCCCCCACCGCGGGCGAGGGCATCGGCATTGACCGCTTTGTGATGCTGCTGACTGATAGCGCGAATATTCGGGATGTGATTCTGTTCCCGCATATGCGGCCGGAGAGTTGATTCCGGCGTAGGGAAAAAGACTCGCTAAGAGCCCGCTTCGTCCGTTGCCTTGCGCAAGCGCTGCGCAAACTGCCGCAACTCGCCGGCATTAAGATCCGACACCAGCCAGTACTGCATCGCCCCCCCCTGCCAGCCAGTGACGTTAAAGCCCTGCGCCGCAAACGATGCGGGGGGCGCGGGCGAACGATCGTCGCGCGGTTGAACGAAGACGTTGATGGTGTGCTGGCGGTGCCGGTAGATCAAGGCTGCGGCAGGTCGGCCGCCGATGTAGTCGAGCCGGCCGCCAACGAGGGCAAAGCCTTCCACCGCCAAGTCATGCACCGGCGGTGAAAAATCCAATTTACCAGTGAACCACGGCTTCACCGTGTGGCGGTCGGAGGAAGCGATGTCAGCCAGATGCGTTGCCATCAGCGAACGCACATGGCTGGAAACGACTTCTTGCGCCAGTCGATCCTGCGCGCTGGCTGTGGTAAAAAAGTACGCGACGGTGACACTCGCGACGACGCCCATGGCGAAGGCCGCGCCCCTATTCAGCCATTGCCACCAGCCTTGCGGCTTTAATTCAGGCCGAGACGGTGCGTCGGCCTGTCTGATGGACGTGACAATGCGCTCGCGCAGCGCAGCCGGGGCCGCGTGCCGATCGCTCTGCGTTTTCACGATCGTGCTCAATTCATTGTCTTCATGTTGGTCCATGATTCAGTCCTCCTTGTCTGGCTGGGTGAGCGCGACGCGCAACATGGCGCGGGCGCGTGACAGCCGGGACATCACAGTGCCGACCGGAATGCCGGCCACTTGTGCGATCTCGTCGTAAGACAGTTCCTCGATCTCTCTCAGAATCAACACCTCGCGAAACAGCGGCGGCAGCGTCGCGATGGCCGCATTCACTTGCGCACGCTCGAACTTGCGCTCCAACAGGCGTAGCGGATCGTTGGCCGCTGGTTCGACTCCGGCATCGGGCGCGCCGCTGTCGCGCTCTTCATCAAACTCGACATGGTCGCGGCCGCTTTGGCCGAGCCAGGTGAAGCAGGTATTGCGCACGATGCCCAGCAGCCACGGCCGCGCATCGCCGCCACGAAAGCCGTCGAAAAACCTGAACGCGCGCAAATAAGCCTCCTGCACCACGTCCTGTGCGCTCTGCTCGTCGCGCAGCAGCCAACGCGCCAGATTGTAGGCGGCGTCCAAGTGTGGCAGCACTGCCGCCTCGAACCGACGCGTCCTGTCCGTCCCCTTCATCCCTTACCTCGCTATACCGAAATTGCGCCGATTATATTCGCCACTTACTTGTGACAGGTCGGGAATATTTTTTAGCCCCCGCCGGTAATGCGTGTCACACCCCGGGAACAGTAACACTTTGAGGGTGCACCTATCCACTGCGAGGAGACAATATCATGATGAAACGACGGGATTTTTTGCGACTAGTGAGTGTCGGCGGCGGCGCCGTGTTTGCTTCTGGCTTAGCGGGCCGAGCGTTGGCCGATTACGGCGGAGACAAGCAAGCGCAGGCCTATGACGAATTTTATTTCGTGCAACTGTCAGATACCCACTGGGGCTACAAGGGACCGGCCAATCCAGATGCGGCGAACACATTGAAGAAGGCAGTGGCCGCGGTGAATGCCCTGGAAACCCGACCCGACTTCATCGTCTTCACCGGCGACCTTACGCATACCACGGACGATGCGCAGGAACGTCGTCGCCGGCTTGTCGAGTTTCGCGATATCGTGAGCGAACTCAAGGTGAAGAACGTGCGCTTCATGCCGGGCGAGCACGATGCCTCACTCGACAACGGCGCGGCCTACAAGGAGTTGTTTGGTGACACGCACTACACCTTCGATCACAAGGGCGTGCATTTCATTGCGCTGGACAATGTCTCCGACCCCGGCGCGCGCATCGGCGATGCGCAATTGGAGTGGCTGAAGGCCGACCTGTCGCGCCAAAAGAAAAACGCGTCCATCGTGGTGCTGACCCACCGCCCCCTGTTCGACCTCGCGCCGCAATGGGATTGGGCCACGCGCGACGGCGCCAAGGCGGTCGATTTGTTAATGCCTTACACCAATGTGACGGTGTTCTACGGCCACATCCACCAGGAACACCACCACCGCACCGAACACATCGCCCACCACTCAGCAAAATCCCTGATCTTCCCGCTACCCGCACCCGGCTCACAAGAGAAGCGCACGCCGCTGCCCTGGGACCCCGCCGCACCAAACAAAGGCCTGGGATTCCGCGAAATTGAAGCGGAAGTGAATGACGCGCGCTACAAGATCATCGAACGTCCGGTGAGTAAGGGGTAGGCATGAAAGCGCTTCGATTAATCGCAGTGACGGTGGGATTGAGCGGCGCCTTATTAGGCGCCGCGCTGGGCGCTCAGGAAGGCGTGGGTAAGGAGCAAGTCGTGCAAGTCACGGCGCGACGCTTTACGTTCACGCCCAACGAGATCGTGGTGAAGAAGGGTCGACCAGTGGTGCTGGAGATTTCGTCGGAGGACTTCGTGCACGGCTTCAACGTACCGGCGCTCAAACTCCGCGCCGACCTGCCGCCCGGCATCGTCACCCGCGTGCGCTTCACCCCGGAACGCGTGGGAGAGTATGACTTCGTCTGCGACAACTTCTGCGGTGCCGGACATGAGGAAATGCATGGCCGCATCGTGGTGAAAGATTAAACCGCCCGTGAATACGTCATTCGCTACACAACCTAAAATCATGAATGGAGACAAATAATGAATGTTGCAAAACTCGCGTCCTACGGCCTGATCTTCGCCGCCGCCTTGGGCCTTTCCAGCCTGCCTTTAACCAGCTTCGGCGCCCAAAGCAAGAAATTGGTGAAGTCCGTGAAAGCGGCCAAGAAAAAAGTAGTCATCCAAGTCAGCGACGCCGATCCCAAGAAATGGGCGCTCGCGCTCAACAACGCGGCCAATGTGCAGGAAGATCTGGGCCGAGAAAACGTGGAAGTCGAAATCGTCGCCTATGGCCCCGGCTTGGGCATGCTCAAGCTGGAATCCGAAGTGGGCGATCGCGTGAAGAGCGCTCTCGACGAAGGCGTGAAAGTAGTGGCCTGCGAAAACACCATGCGCAAGCAGAAGCTCTCCCAGGGGGACATGCTGCCCAATCTGGGCTACGCCAAGGCGGGCGTGGTGGAGCTCATGTCGAAGCAGGCCGAAGGCTACGCTTACATCCGACCGTAGCTGACGCGAGAACCGCATGCCCGGCCCGGCGCGCTTGCCCGGGCCGCAGCGCTGCTTCAGCGGGGTGGCAACACGAAGCGCACCAAGTCATCCAGCCCCGGGCCGGCCGCATCGGCCGCGACGCCCAGTTCCTCGGGCACACTGCCCAGGCGGTTGACCCAAAAAGTCGGATAGCCATACCATTTGGCCCCGGCCATATCCCAACCGGCGAATGGGGCGAACACGATCTCTTCCCGTTTCAGGCCTAGCGCCTTCACGCCCATGTCGTAGGCCTTGGGGTCTGGCTTGTAAGTGCGCACCTGGTCCGTGCTCAGAATATGCTCGAACAGACCATCCAGGCCGGCATGACGCATATTGGTCTCCAGCATCTTGCGCGTCATGTTCGACAAGAAGGCCAAGCGGATCCCCGCTTCCTTGAGGCGCTTGAGGGCCACCAGCGCATCGGGCCAAGCATTGAGCTGGAGATAGGCTTGCATCAACTGATCGCGTTTGTCCGCAGTGAGCTCGAGTTGCAGGGTCTTGGCCGCGAAGACCAAAGCGTCTTCCGTGGTCTGCCAAAAATCGGCGTAGTGCCCGCCCAACGCGCGCAGCCATTGGTATTCGAATTGGCGCGTGCGCCAAGCATTACTCAGCTCGGCGCCCTTCCCAGGGAATAAGGTCTCGACCAATTTAAAAATCGGCCGCGGATCGAAGATCGGAAAGGCATCGAAGGCAATGGCCTTGTAGGGTCGCGCAACAGCAGCGTGGCTGACGGCGTGCGCACCGGTTAATCCGGCAGCTGCGCTGCCGGCTAGCAGCCCCATGAATGTTCGGCGGTCTAAAGTCACGGCATGTCTCCTTATCTAGTTTTGTGCAGGAATGCGAACTTAAGACGGCCGCCGGCTGCGGCTTATTCCCTGGCGGTGAGCGAAGCGCAAATTTCATCCGTAGCGGGAATAAATCGGCTACACATTGCGTCTAATATGTCAGACAGAATAGCCAAGGAGGGTAAATGAACCGAGTACTGCAAGGACTACTGATTGCGATGGTGTTGATTGCCCCGGCGTGCGCTGACACCACGCCTACCCGCGAACAAGTGGAAGCGACGCTCGCGCGGCTGGACCGCACCATTGCCGAGACGCCTAAATCCGCACAGCACTATGTCGAGCGAGGCGATGTGTACTATCTGCTCAATGACTTCCACCGCGCGGTGGCGGACTACGGTACCGCGCTGACGCTGGATGATGCCCAGGATCAAGCCTACTTCGGGCGCGGCATGGCCTATGGACGCATGGGCCTGATCGACGAGGGCATCGCCGATCTCGGCGTGTACATTGCGCGTCACCCGAAAGATTCTGTCGCCTACACCAAGCGCGGCGTGCGCAACCTATGGCGCGGCAACTGGCAAGCGGCCGAGCGCGACCTCACGCGCGCCGTCGAGCTCGACCCGAACAATGCGGAAGCGCACGACGATCTGGGGGTGGTGCATGCCAAACATGGCCGTCTGCGCACCGCTGCCCAGCACTTTTCCAGCGCGATCAAGCTCGACCCGGGATACCAAAAGGCCTATCACAATCTGGCCATCTGTTTTCACATGGGCGGGCGCAACGATGCCGCGCTGGAGATCGTTGATGCCGGCTTGAGCCTGGATCAAGACAATCGCAGCTCGCTCCAGCTCAAGGGCGCGATTCTGCAAGCCCTCGGACGTAGCGAAGAAGCACGCAAAATCGCCGAGCACGCTGAATTCTTGCCGGAGGACAATTGGTCGGAGCGGGCCGCCGTCGGTATTCAATCAAAACAGGGAGAACAAAAATGATTCGGAATTTGTTGTTTGCGGTCAGCCTGATACTGGGATGCCTCGTAGCATCTGTGGCAAGTGCTGCCAGCCCCGACGTGACGCTGAACGACATTCAAGGCAAGCCGCACCACTTCAGCGAATACATCGGTCGCGGTCACTGGACCGTGCTCGTGGTATGGGGGCCGCGCTGCCCGCCCTGTATCGAAGAGATGCCGGAGCTGCAAGGCTTTCACGACGATCACAAGGACGGCAAGGCCAGGGTGCTGGGCGTGGCGGTGGATTTTCCCACCTTCGGCCAGGCGAAACGCGATGAAGTCGCCAAGTTCAGCGAGGATTATTTGATCGGCTTTCCGGTGTTATTGGGCAATGCGGAAATCTTCACCCGCTTCGGCGGCGCGGAATTGCAAGGCGTGCCGACCACCGTGATCTACGACCGCAAGGGCGCCATCGCGGTGCGTCATACCGGCAGCGTCACGCGCGACATGATCGAGCGTTTTATCGCTAAATGGGATGGGGAGGCCGCGCCATGAAAACGCGCGTCGCCTTGTTGTGCATCGCATCCTTTTCGGCCTTCGCCGCACCTAGCCCGGCGGACTTCCATCGTGGCGTTTACGCGCTGCACGAGCAGCAAATCGCACAGCGCGAGATCCGTACCGAGGAAGCAACAGGCAACTACGAAGGCGCTGCTGCAGCGCGTTACCGCTACGTTGAGACCAGCTATTATGAAAAAAACAGCGGCCGCCTGATATCACGCGTACGCCGCGATGCCGCCCTACCGGAACTGGTCCATATCGCCGAAGTAAATATTTACGACGATGCAGGAAAATTGGTGCGCGATTTCGGTTCGGTGACCCTGCCTTGGGCGCCGTTGCACCCGGTGCGCACCTTCATCAATCTGCACCACTATAACGGCACACTACACAGCTTCCGTCAGCATGATTTAATTGGACAGGTGGGTTATGAATTCTGCGAAGGTAGCTTCGAAGGCAAGCGCGTGCGTATTTCATTGGACGGTGACGACATCAATGCGGCGAGCACCGCGGGGTCGGGTTATAAGGCCTGCTTCGACGGCATGAGCAAGGACTGGGCACAGTATGCAACGCCGCATTAAGCTTGGGTTTAGTATCCGAGATGCTTAAGAAACGCATCGATCGCCTCCACTACTTCGTCGGTATAGAGATCGCGAAATGTATGGTCAGCGCCCTCGATCACTTTCATTTGCACTCGTCTGCCATCGACGAGCGGGGCTACCTTCTTGTCGAGTCCCACGACCACTTCGTCGTTGCCGCCCACCAGCACCAGCGTGGGCTTGCGCAGTTTCGGGATCAAGGTCGGGGTATCGAGGCCGGGTGATTGCTCATAGTACGAGACGAAGGCATTGGCCGTGGCCGAGGTGTCGGCGCAATTCAATAGACCGACGTGTTCGAGCACGGTTTCCCCCTTGCCTGACATAACCAGTTTTTGCGCTTGCGCCAGCACCGGGGTTAGCGGCTGCTGAAAACGTCGCTGGTATTCGGCGGCGTCGGTGTTCTCGTGGATCGCCGGCGCCAGCAGCACCACCGCTTTCACCATCTCATTGCCCCGCTCTGATGCATACAGGACAGTCTGTGCGCCACCACGGGAATGACCCAGAAGCGTCACGCGCTTGACCTTCTGCTTCTTCAGCCAGTCCACCCATGCGCCGATTTCCTCGGCGGCATCGGCGTTGCGGTGACGATGCGTGACTTGGCATTCATACATGCCCTGGCGGCTGTCGATACCGAGGCTCAGATTGATGGCCAGCGTGCTGTAGCCCTTCTGCTTGAGCTGGGTCTGGAGCGCCGTAATGATCTCCATGTCCCGATGCGCCAGTCCACCATGAGTAATGAGCATCACGCCGTTAGCGAGCTGCTTGCCCGCCGCAAGATCGAGGCGGGCGTTGAGCGTTAGCCCCTTGTGCCGGAGCGTCACCTCATCCGCGTTGGCTGCGGCGGCGGCGATGCCGAGCGCGATGGCGCAGCTGTAACAGACCAGGCGGGCCGTGGTGCTAATCATGGCCGGACGTAGGCATAGCCTTCGCTTTGCCTTTGCATGATCTCGACGATGCCCGCGGGCACCACATCCACCAGCCAGCTCAACTCCTCGCGCGCGGTGTGAGTCATGCGCATGGTGTTGCCGCAGGC
>JAUXTZ010000112.1 GCA_030681095.1 Burkholderiales bacterium | reverse complement strand
GGCAACTGGGATCTGGTCGGCAACAACATCCCGGTTTTCTTCATCCAGGATGCCATCAAATTCCCCGACCTCATCCATGCTGTAAAAATGGAACCCGACCGCGGCTTTCCGCAATCGGCGACCGCGCACGACACCTTCTGGGATTTCATATCGCTCACGCCTGAGTCCATGCATACCGTGATGTGGATCATGTCTGATCGCACCTTGCCACGGTCGCTGCGCATGATCGAAGCCTTTGGCGTGCACAGCTTCCGGCTGATCAATGCCGCCGGTGAATCAACCTTCGTCAAATTCCACTGGCGTCCCAAGCTCGGCCTGCAGTCCACCATCTGGGACGAGACCGTCAAGATCTCCGGCGCCGATCAGGATTTCCACCGCCGCGACATGTTCGACGCCATCGCAGCGGGCCAATTCCCCGAGTGGGAATTCGCGGTGCAGCTTTTCACGCAGGCGGAAGCGGACAAATTCCCGTTTGATCATCTGGACGCCACCAAGCTGATTCCCGAGGAACTGGTTCCGCTGAAAGTGATCGGCCGCATGGTTCTGGATCGTTGGCCGAACAATTTCTTCGCTGAAACCGAGCAGGTCGCTTTCTGCCCATCGCATGTCGTGCCGGGCATCGATTTCTCGAACGATCCGCTATTGCAAGGCCGTTTGTTCTCTTATCTCGACACGCAGCTGTCGCGTCTAGGTTCAGCCAATTTTCACCAGATCCCGGTCAATGCACCCAAGTGCCCGTTCGCCAACCACCAACGCGACGGCCATATGCAGATGGCGCAACCAGCAGGCCGTGTTGCGTATGAGCCCAACTCCCTGTCTGACAACTCACCAAGCGAAACGCCCAAGGGCTTTCATAGTGCCGCAGTCACCGAAACCGGCGAGAAGGGACGCATCCGTGCCGAGAGTTTCGCCGACCACTACAGCCAGGCGCGGCAGTTCTATCTCAGCCAGACCGCGTATGAGCAGACACACATCGCCTCGGCCTTAGTGTTCGAACTTTCTAAAGTTGAACATCTGCACATACGCGAAGCCATGGTTGGCCACCTGCTTCATATCGAAAAAGATCTCGCCCATCGTGTCGCCGCAGGCCTTGGATTCGACAATATGCCCGATGCACCGGTGGCCGCAGCACCCGTGCAAAAAATGGCGCCATCACCCGCATTGCAGACTATCGGCAAGATGAAGGACACCCTCGCGGGGCGCGCAGTCGGCATCCTGATTGCGGATGGCTCAGACGGCGCGGTCATCAAGAAAATTAAAAAAGCCGCGACCGATGCGGGCGCTAGCGTGAAGATCGTCGCCCCCAAAGTAGGCGGCGCGAAGCTGGCCGATGGCACGATGCTGGCGGCTGATGGCCAACTGGCGGGTACACCTTCCGTGCTATTCGACGCAGTCGCCGTCATCCTCTCCGACAAGGGCGCAAAAGCCCTGTCGATGGAAGGCGCCGCGATCGACTTTGTGCGCGATGCTTTCGGTCACCTCAAGGCAATCGCCGTCGACCAAGGCGGTCAGGTGCTTCTGAAAGCAGCGAATATCGGACAGGGCGCGGGCGTCGTGGATGCCAACGACAAAGACGCATTTATTGCTGCGGCAAAGACGCGCCAATGGGGCCGGGAAAAGTCAGTTCGAACCTTGGCATAGCTTGCGGTTGCTCGACCCCATTCGTGGATGAATCAGGAGATAAACCGTGAGTACAAGCATCACACAAGATTGTAAATCTATTTCAATGGCTGGGGCACCGGACAGCCTGGGGTATTCAGCCACGGCTAGCCCCTCAGTGTGGATAGCTGGCAGGCCCGATGCTGTTTCTGGTATCCAGCGGCTATTGCTGCATTGCCATGACCGTCGCGGCCATGGCCGGTGGAGCCAGCCTTGGCATGGCAACAAGATAGACACGTAATTATCTAGCCCTCCCTTAACCGAAAGGAGTATGAAACATGAACAAGAAAGCACTTTTTGCCGCTAGTATCGCCATCGTTCTACCCATCATAAGTGTTGCGCAAACCCCCGCGGTCGAAGACTTCTCCTCGTTGATAAAGCGTCTTCAAGCGGAGAAACCGAAATTCGCGCAGCGCCAAAAGGCCATGCTCGCAGAGCGCTATGACCTCGCAGACCGGCCGGCTAAAGGAGCCGCCATGTCGCGCGGCAAGCCGATTCAGGACGGCGTGCGCGCCAAGTTGCCCACAGGCATGACCTGGGAAAAGCTCGCCGCCTTGTCGCCGGAGGATGTCAAGGCAAAGCAGTTGTGGCCAGCCGGATTTATGCCCTTGCCACATCCCCACCATGAAGCGGGCGGCATGATCTTTCCCAAATTTTTGATTGAAGAAACAAAGAAGCAGACTGATCGGGATTTGGCGCGCTTCGATCTCGACTTCGACTTGCCAGATCACTTTCTACCCGAGTTCCCGGCGCCGATCTATCTGACGACGCGACCAGATCTGGGCGATGTCTCGCAAGGGCAATTGGTGACGCTCAGTAATTTCAACACATTGTTCAAAGACACCCTCAATCCAAAGCAACTTGAAGGATTGCGTTTGCTTGTCACGCCTTTTCCGCAGCAACAGTTCAACGCCACTGATGACCGCCGCAGTTTGAAAGCATCTCAAGGCGTTGCCTGTTTCGATTGTCACGCCAACGGCCATACCAACGCCTCCACCCACACTGTCGGCGACATTCGACCCAACGATCATCGACATCGTATCGATACGCCATCGTTACGGGGCGTGAACATTCAGCGTCTGTTTGGTTCGCAGCGCGCACTCAAGACGGTGGAGGACTTCACTGAATTCGAACAGCGCGCCGCTTACTTCGATGGCATCCCGGCTGACGCGGCGCGTAAAGGCGTCAACGTCCTCGAACGCGGCAGCCAAGTGCATTTCATGGCGGAGTTTCAGGCGCTGCTGGATTTCCCGCCCGCGCCCAAGCTCAACGTGTTCGGCAAACTCAATCCCGCCAAAGCCAGCGCGAACGAGATGCGTGGCCAGGAAGTCTTCTTCGGAAAAGGCCAGTGCGCGAGTTGCCACACCCCGCCGTATTACACCGACAACCTGATGCATAACTTGAAGGTGGAACGATTCTTCAAGGAAGTCACGATTAACGGTCGCCGCGCGTCGGCGGACGGCCCGATCAAGACCTTCCCACTGCGCGGCATCAAAGATTCGCCGCCGTACCTGCACGATGACCGCCTGCTCACGCTGGAAGATTCAGTAGAATTTTTCAACCTGGTGCTGGAATTGAAGCTGAATGAACAGGAGAAGAAGGATCTGGTCGCCTTCATGCGGGTGTTGTAGTTCACTCTGGCTGGGCGCAAGGTGTTAGTCGTGGTTACAAGGCTTGCGTGAATTTTTGCGCGGCATGGGTGCAGAACGAATGCGCGCTTTCCTCACTACCCTCCTGTCAAAAATCCTTGCGAAAACCCGCGCCCGTGATGAACCGGAATTTATCTCCCTGCACACCTTGTGAATCGTTAGGCGCTACCCGAAATCGCACAGGAGTAGCGCCTGACACAATCAGTGTGCGTTGCCGCACGGACATCTATACCCCCCGCGATTTATGTTTCGGAGAAGACGCGCCAATTGGCGCGTGACAAGTCTGTTCGAACCCTGGCATAGCCCGCCAACCATCACCAAAAAGGCATCAACCCATGAGCAAGATCACGCCTCAAGTAAACGGTGCGCAGCTATTCACCAAGCATTCGTTTAAGGGAGAGATGACCGCAACCAGACCAAGTCCGGTATTCGTCGCGTCACTCAGCCTGGCGCTGGTTGCCATGACCAGCCTGGCGCTGGCCGACGGCGCTGCCATTACACAGCACGGCAATACGCGCCGCGCATTGGCGTGCATGACTTGCCATGGTGCTCAGGGTGAAGGCACTCCCACGAGTGGATTCCCCCGGCTCGCCGGACTTAATGCAGGGTATCTGCGAACGCAGCTTGATAACTTTGCGCAGGGTCGGCGAGTCAATGCAATCATGGCCCCCATCGCCCTCGCCCTGAATGACGACGAGCGAGAAGCTGTTACCCGTTATTACGCTGGCTTGCGTGGTGCGGCAAGTACGGCAAAACCGGTCCCCCAGACGAATGTTCCAGGGGCGAGTTTGGCCAACCAGGGCCGCTGGTCACAAGGTTTGCCCGCCTGCATTCAATGTCACGGTGCGATGGGTGTTGGCGTCGGTTCTACCTTTCCCGCCCTGGCCGGGCAGTCCTCGATTTATCTGGAAAATCAGTTGCGCGCCTGGCAAGAGGGCACGCGTGCGCCAGGCCCCCTAGGCTTGATGAAAGGGGTCGCGGACAAAATGTCCGCTGCCGATATCAAGGCGGTCGCGGCATATTTTTCAGCGCTTCCGCCCAGCCAGTCCACGCTCGGGAGTAAGCCATGAAGCCAATATTTTTGGTCGGTTTGGTTGGAGGCATCATTGCCGCCGCCGTTGTCATCGACTTGGTGACGCAGGGCAGTCTCATCGCGGCGGACGCGGTAAAGTCGGGGAATCCGGACGGGGTGGCCACATCCGCATCCCACAAACCGGCCACCTTCTTTCAGCCACCCTCGGAGCAGAACCTGCCTGACGATGAATTCGGCCGGATCGTGAAACTGGGCCGGGATATCTTTCAAGAGACCCAACGCTATGCCGGCCCATACGTCGGCAAGACCAATCTTCGCTGCGCCAGTTGTCATCTGGATGCGGGGCGTCTCGCCGATGCTTCACCCTTGTGGGCCGCCTATGTCAGCTACCCGGCCTATCGCAGTAAAAACAAGCACGTCAACACCTTCCCAGAGCGCCTGCAGGGTTGCTTCGCATACAGCATGAACGGCAAGGCGCCGCCGCTCGGCGATCCTGTTCTGGTGGCGCTTGAAAGTTATTCATATTGGCTGGCAAGCGGCGCACCCGTTAATTCGAATATGCTTGGCCGAGGGTATCCGGCCGTGCCGAAACCGACGCTACCCAGGGATTTCAAGCGTGGGCAGCAGGTGTATGAACAGCATTGTGTCTTGTGCCACGGCACGGATGGCGCCGGCCAGCAGGACGCCAACGGCCAACCGGCTTTCCCCGCGCTATGGGGAGAGCAGTCTTTCAACTGGGGTGCTGGCATGGGCAACATCAAGAACGCCGCCGGCTTCATCAAAGCCAATATGCCGCTGGGTTTGGGCGGGTCGCTGAGCGATCAGCAGGCCTGGGATGTGGCGACGTTCATGAACAGCCACGAGCGCCCGCAAGACCCGCGTTTCAAAGGTTCCATAGCGGCGACCCGCGCCCAGTATCACGATTCGCCCGACGTGATGTACGGCAAAACGGTTAATGGCCAGCTTCTGGGTCAAGGCATACCTTGAGCAAATAGCGCCTGCACCGAAAAGCCCCTGTTCACTCTGTTGGCGCACAATAAAATGCTCGGGCGCGCTGCCATGGCGGGGCCAATGATCGAAACAGCCGTTAACAAAGAAGAAGCCGTCATGAAAATTATTGTGCAATATAACGAGGACATTGCCATCAATAATGATGAATCTTTTCGCACTGGAGCATAGCAAGTCGGCGTACCGCGCCGACTTCGTGTTGTTTACCATTGCGTTGGTGCTTTTGGCCGCCTTCCTGTGGGTGACGGGTCCGCGCGCGCAGCGACTGGAGATCGTGACCTTCGCATTGGGGGGCTTGGGGGGTTGGACCGCCATGGAATATGCCCTGCACCGTTTCGTGCTGCATGGTTTACAGCCATTTCGCCGCTGGCATGCGGAGCACCATCAGCGGCCTAGGGCGCTGATTTTTACATCGACGTTTCTGAGTGCGACGCTGATCGCCATGCTTGTCTTTTTCCCCATGCTGCTATTGGGGGATCTGTGGCGTGCCTGCGCGCTGACGCTCGGCTTATTGACCGGCTACCTGGGCTATGCGATCACGCACCACGCTATCCACCATTGGCGCGCTGACAACGCTTGGCTGAAAGAGCGCAAGCGTTGGCATGCGCTGCATCACCACAGTGAGCAACCGGGTTGCTACGGTGTAACCAGTTCGGTTTGGGATCGGGTTTTCGGCAGCACTTACTGAGCAGTTTAAGGAGAATCAATATGGCCAAATACCTTCACCACGTATCGGGCTTTTTTGCTAACCGCGAAGAAGCTGATAGGGCGTTTTCCCGACTCATCGAACAGGCGCTACCGCGCGAACGGCTGCAAATCTTCGGACCCGACTCGGCTCCGCCACCCCCTGCTTCGAAAGCAGACAGCGATGAAGTGCTGAAGGACGTGATCGTAGACGGCGCAATCGGAACTGCGATTGGCGCGGGCATCGGCGCGCTAGGAGAGCTGGCGCTGGTAGCGGCGAACGTGAGTCTGTTCGTCGCCAGCCCCTTGGTCGCACCGCTCATGCTCATGGGATGGGGCGCCAGCGTAGGTGGCTTAATCGGCGCCGCGGCCGGCGCCGCAAAGAAGGAAGGGCCGCTTTCGGCGCTGATCCTCGATGCGATCTCAAGCGGCCAGGTTGTGCTGGTGGCGGAGACCCAGACGGAACAAGAAACAGCCATTGCACGAGAAGTCATCCAGGCTGCGGTCGGTGGCTACAACGACATCAACACGGCGTGAATTTGTTAGCGCAATCATGGCCTCTTCCCATTATCTTCCTAGCGGCCAACGCACCTGCCATGATGATGATGGAGACGAGGTTCCGTGCGCAGGTTCCGGCCAAGACGCATCGTTTGCCGTCGGCACACCTTGGCCGGAACCGCGCTTCGACTTGCGCGTCGACGAGGTCACGGATCAACTGACGGGGCTGATCTGGTGTCGAAATGCCAGCCTCGCGGAATTTCCCCTCACTTGGCAGGAAGCACTGGATTTCGTTGTGGCCATGAACCGCGAACAGCGTTTCGGCCAGCGCGATTGGCGCATGCCCAATCGCCGCGAATTACGCAGTTTGC
>JAUXTZ010000101.1 GCA_030681095.1 Burkholderiales bacterium | reverse complement strand
CGACAACCACTCGAAAGCTTGTCACCCGCATGAAAATAGAAGCGACGCCCGACTTTTCTTTCTTGACCATGATCGTGAATGCAAGCTTCATCGTGCAACAGTTGATGCTGTTGCTGCTGGTCGCCTCATTCATGTCTTGGCTGTTTATTTTCCAAAAGATGTTCGCGCTGCGCATCGCGATCAAACAAGCGGATGAATTCGAGAAAGAATTCTGGGGCGGCGCCGATCTCAATCATATTTTCCAGAACCTGACCTCGGGGCGCTTGGTCCCACGCGGCATGGAAAAGATTTTTGAAGCCGGTTTTCGCGAATACGCCAAACTCAAAAAACAATCCGGCCTGGATATCAGCAGCGTCATGGATGGCACGCGCCGCGCCATGCGCGCTGCGTATCAGCGCGAGGTCGATGCCTTGGAGCGCAAGCTCGCCTTCCTCGCCACCGTCGGTTCGGTCAGCCCTTATGTCGGCTTATTCGGCACGGTGTGGGGCATCATGAATTCGTTCCGCGGCCTGGCCAATGTCGGGCAAGCCACGCTGGCGCATGTCGCCCCCGGCATCGCGGAAGCCTTGATCGCTACCGCCATGGGCTTGTTCGCCGCGATTCCCGCCGTGATCGCCTATAACCGCTACACCCACGACATCGACCGGCTGGCGATCCGTTACGAGAGCTTCATGGAAGAATTCTCGAATATTTTGCAGCGGCAAGCGCGTTAAAGCGTAAGCACAAATGCCCAGACAACGCCGCCTGATGAACCAAATCAACGTCGTGCCCTTCATCGACGTGATGCTGGTGTTGCTCATCGTGTTCATGGTGGCGGCGCCGCTGATCAATCCGGGGCAGATCGAATTGCCGCAAGTGGGGCAGCAACTTAAAGGGCCGCCGGTCGCGCCGCTTGAAGTCATCCTCGACGCCGATAAAAAATTGTTTCTGCGTGACCAAGGATCTTCGACTGGAGTAGAAGTCGATCGCGCCAGCCTGGTGCAAGCAATCAAAGAGAAACAGGCCAAGCATCCAGAGCAAGCAGTGGTCATCAACGCCGATAAAGCGGTGCGTTACGAGGAAGTGCTGAAGGTGATGGATATCTTGAGCCAAAACCAAGTGAAGAAGGTGGGCCTGCTCGCCAAGTCCAAAGCGAATTGATCGCGCCCGCAGCCGATCACTATCGTTTTCAATCGAGTGTGCTGGCCGTGCTGGTGCATGCGGCCTTTTTTGCGCTTTTGATTTTCGGCATTACTTGGCAGGCGAAAGAACCAGAAGGAGTTGTGGTCGATTTGTGGTCGGATTTGCCTGCACCCGAGACAAAACCAAACGTCAAGCCGGTCGAGCCACCACCGCCCGCGCCGGAACCAGTAAAGAAAGTAGCGCCCAGGCCGACGCCGGTTAAAACACCAGATATCGCGCTGAAGGAAAAGCGCGTGCAAGAAGAAAAGCGTAAGCAGATGTTAGCGCAGCAAGAAAAACTGAAACAGGAACAACTGAAACAAGCCCAATTGAAAAAACAAGAGCAGGCCCATTTGGCGGAAGTGGCGCGGCAACAGCAACAGCAACAGCAAGTTCGCGATGATCTAGCAAAACGCGCGCAAGCGCAGCAAACAGCAGCACAGCAATCGATTGTGAATGACTATACTGGACGCATCCAAAGTAAAATCCAGAGCAAGCTCAATAAAGCGCTGTGCGGCGACGGCAAGCCGCAGCTCGAATTCGACATTGCGCTATTGCCCACCGGGCAATTGCGCGGCAATCCGATTTTGCGCAAGGGCAGCGGCCTTGCCGCATGTGACAAGGCCGTGGAGAATGCGATTTTGCAATCAGACCCGCTGCCGGTACCGCCGCAACCCGAAGCTTTTAGTTTCTTTCGGGAACTGCATCTGAAATTTAAACCTAACGAGTAAATCATGACACGTACTCGCTTAAACAAATTAATGTACCTAGCGGCCTTGGTGCTGAGTTGCGCGGCTTTCAACGCCCACGCCGCGCTGACGATTGAGATCACCGGCGGCGCGACGCTGCAAATCCCCGTCGCCATCGCGCCGTTTAGCGGCGAAGAATCTTACCCGGACAAACTGAGCCAGATCGTCGCCGCAGATTTGGCGCGCAGCGGCCTCTTCAAGCTGATCGACACCACCGGCATGCCTTTGATGCGCGGCCCGCAAGACGTGCGCGTCGCGGATTGGAAAGCAAAAGGGACGGTAGCGCTGGCCATTGCCAACATCGTGGCGCAAGCCGGTGGCAAATTAGATGTGCAGTTCCGTCTGATCGACACCTTGCGTCAAGATCAAGTGGTGCAACTCGCCGGCTACAGCCTGCCGACCAGCCCCGCGCAATTGCGTCTTACCGCGCATCAAATCGCGGACATTATTTTCGAAAAACTGACCGGTGATCCAGGTGCATTTTCCACGCGCATTGCCTACATCACCAAGCGCGGCCCCGTATTTGACCTGCAAGTGGCGGATTCGGACGGCCACAACGCACAAACCGTATTCAGTTCGCGCGAGCCGATCATTTCTCCTGTCTGGTCGCCGGATGGCGCGCGGCTAGCCTATGTGGCCTTCGATCAAAAGAAACCGATCGTCTATGTGCAAAATCTAGCTACCGGGCAGCGTCAGATTGCCGCCAATCTCAAAGGCAACAACAGCGCACCTGCTTGGTCGCCGGATGGACGCCAAATTGCGGTGGTGCTCACGCGCGATGGTCACTCGCAAATTTATTCGAGCAATATTGATGGGACTGGACTAAAACGCCTCAGCAACAGCGCGGGGATCGACACCGAGCCGAATTGGTCCCCCGATGGAAAATACCTGCTGTTCACCTCAGATCGCGGCGGCAGTCCGCAGATTTATCGCATGCCGTCCTACGGCGGCGAACCGGTGCGGCTCACCTTCGAGGGTAGCTATAATGTTTCACCCCGCTACAGCCCTGATGGAAAGTCGTTTGCCTTCATTCAGCGCGAGGGGAGCCAGTTCCGCGTTGCAGTGCAGGACATCGTTTCCGGTCAGGTACAAGTGCTGACTAATAATGCGCAAGACGAGTCGCCGAGCTGGGCGCCCAACGGCAAAATGATTCTGTACGCCACCACCATTTTAGGCCGCGGCGTACTGTCAGCCGTTTCCAGCGACGGGCGCGTGAAACAAAAACTCTCGACCCAAGCCGGCGATGTGCGCGAGCCGGCATGGGGGCCGTTGATTAAACCCAAGCTTTAAATTTTACATTGCACTACTTTAAAAGGAGCAACCGCATGAAACGTGTTTACCTCTCTCTGATCGTTGCCAGCCTGCTTTCTGCCTGTGCGAGCGAGCCGCCCAAAACCCAGACCAGCGTGCCAGTCGAAGACCGCACGCAAACGTCTAAGACCACGCAGCCCGCCGATACCCGGCCGCTGACGCCACCGGTGCAAACCGTCAGCCCGCTCAAAGATCCGAAAAACATTCTCTCCAAGCGCAGCGTGTTTTACGACTATGACAGCTTCGACGTGAAAGCTGAATACAAGCCGATGATCGAGGCGCATGGCAAATACCTCGCCGACAATCCTAAAGCCCGCGTGTTCTTACAAGGCAACGCCGACGAACGCGGCAGCCGTGAATACAACATCTCGCTTGGCAGCAAACGCGCTGAGGGCGTACGTAAAATGCTCTCCGTGCTCGGCGCAAAAGAAGAGCAAATGGAAGCGGTGAGCTTCGGCGAAGAAAAGCCGCGTGCCGAGTGTCCGGAAGAATCGTGCTGGTCGCAAAACCGCCGCACCGACATCGTGTATCAAGGTGAGTAACATGCGTCACGCCGGGTTGGGGCTGATCTTGCTCGCCGCGAGCCATATGGCTGCGGCGGGTCTGTTCTCGGATGATGAGGCACACAAGCGAATCGAGGCGCTGCAGCAAGAGAATCAGCAGTTGCAGCAGAAGCTGAAAGCCATGGACGAGCGCGTGGCCAAACTCGATGCAACGCTGCGCGCGCAGGGGCTGCTTGATCTGCTGCAAAGCGTCGAGGCCATGAAAAACGACATGGCTAAGCTGCGCGGCCAAATCGAAGTCAACACCTACAACATCGACACCACACAAAAACGCCAGAAAGATTTGTATGTCGATCTCGACAACCGGCTGCGCAAGCTAGAGCGCGTGGAAGGTCCTACTCCAAGCGCGACGCCGGCGCCCGGCTCGCCCCCCGCGCCAGCCACAGCAGCGGTATCGTCCGATCCGGCAGCCGAGAACCGCACTTACGAATCGGCGTTCAATCTGTTCAA